>CALYRP010000113.1 GCA_945483255.1 uncultured Pseudomonadota bacterium | reverse complement strand
ATACTGGAATTGCAACAGAAAATCTTGGACGCGCATTCCCCCAAAAAAGCCAAACGCCGCGGTAAATAGTGCGGCGATATTTTTGTGGCAAATAATAATAAATATATTAGAATTATAGTGATATGACGTGTTGTCGTATCGGGGTGTCAAGACCTCTGATTCTGAGTGTCCGTGGGGACATAAAACACCTCCAACCATGTGGTTGGAGGGTGGCGATATATTTGAATAAGCCCACTATTTCTCAGAATATAGTCTTGAACCTCCAACCACCTGATTTTCTGGTGGTTTTTGTTTTACTATCACAGGGGGCATCCGTGGCAAATACAACCAGTGCGTTGACCAGTGCACGCAAGAAAAAAAACGATGAATTTTATACGCAACGCAGTGATATAGAAAAAGAATTAAATAACTATAATCATCTGTCAAAGCATAACCATTTCAAAGATAAAGTGGTGTTTTGTAATTGCGATGACCCGACAGAATCAAATTTCTTTAAGTATTTTGCCGATAATTTTTCCGCATTGGGATTAAAAAAACTGATATGTACACATTACGAGCCCGATGAAAACAAAAAATCATATGTTTTAACAATAACGCGCGGACGTGATATCAATAACGATGGAAAAACAAACCGTCATGATGTTGAAAAGACAGAGATGTTGTTTTCAAATGGCGATTTTCGGTCGCCAGAATGTATCGAATTATTAAAACAATCCGACATTGTTTGCACGAATCCACCGTTTTCATTATTCCGTGAATATGTTGCGCAATTGATGGAGTATAATAAAAAATTTTTAATTATTGGAAACCAAAACGCTATTATATACAAAGAAATTTTCCCATTGATAAAAGAAAATAAAATTTGGTTGGGGTGCACAATGAATGGTTCAAATCGTTGGTTTCGTGTGCCCGATAATTACGAAAATAGCCCTGCAATAAAAATTGGTGATGGCCAAGACGGGTTTGAAAAAGGGGTGAAATATTGCTTCGTAAAAGCGGTTGTTTGGTTCACTAACATGGATTGTCAAAAACGACACGAGGAATTTATTCCACGTAATTATAAAAATTTTAACGAATCCGAATATCAAAAATATGATAATTATGATGCAATAAACATTGATAATGTCAATGATATTCCGGTTGATTATTACGGCGTGTTAGGTGTTCCGATAACATTTTTGCATAAACACAATCCAGAACAATTTGAAATAATCGGTGCTACTGAAAGTGAGGGCAAGGGCTTCTCTTGTGGTATATGGCGTGGCGGCATTGCGCAACCTGTTGTAAACGGAAAGAGAATATTTAAGCGATTATTTATTCGTAGAAAAAAGGAAACAAAAAATGGAAATTAAATTAAAAGAGATGACAATCCGTGAACTGGCCACGGGCTATGTTGATAATATGGAAGATGGCGTTGTTGCCTATTCGGGCAAGTTAGATGTTCGTCCCGCATATCAACGCGAATTTGTTTACAAAGACAAACAGCGTGATTCTGTGATTGATTCCGTGCGTAAAAATTATCCATTAAATGTTATGTATTGGGTTGATAATGGAAATGACCAATATGAAATACTGGACGGACAACAACGTACTATATCAATATGCCAATTTGTAAATGGGTATTTTTCTATAAATGACCGACAATTTGATTCCTTGGAAACAGACGAACAAGAACAAATCCTGAATTATCAATTACAGGTTTATGTATGCTCTAATGGTACGGATTCTGAAAAACTGGAATGGTTTCGCACAATAAATATTGCTGGTGAAAAATTGTCTGAACAAGAATTGCGCAATGCCACCTATCGTGGGCCGTGGTTGACCGAGGCCAAGAAACATTTTTCAAAAAATAATAACCCTGCACAGGCGATTGCCGACAAGTATATAACCGCAAAATGGAATCGGCAAGAGGGTCTGGAAACAGTCCTGTCGTGGATATCAAACGGCAAAATTGAAAGTTATATGAATATGCATCAATCTGACCTGAATGATAATGAACTATGGTTGTATTTTCAATCGGTTATTATGTGGGTGAAAACATTGTTTCCAAAATACAGACGTGAAATGAAATCTGTGAACTGGGGAATTTTATATAATAAATACAAAGATAATTTCTATGATGCAAACGAATTAGAAAACAAAATATCGAAATTGATGCAAGACAGCGAAGTAGAAAATAAAAAGGGTATATACGAATATGTGTTTGATAACGACCAAAAACACCTGAATTTGCGACAATTTGATGATAATATTAAACGCACCGTATATGAACGTCAGAATGGCATCTGTCCAATGTGCCGCGGTACAGAAAACGAAAACAAACATTGGCCATATGAAGAAATGGAAGGCGATCATGATATTCCGTGGAGCAAGGGCGGCCAGACCACAGAACAAAATTGTGTTATGCTGTGTCGCAAGCATAATCGCGAAAAATCAGATAAGTAAAACAAATCCGCCATTGGGCGGATTTGTTTTGGCTGGCTTGCTATTTGTTTTTTTTATTGTATAATCCCCGAAAAGAGGTTTCCGT
>CALYRP010000112.1 GCA_945483255.1 uncultured Pseudomonadota bacterium | reverse complement strand
TATTCACGAACCCCCAACCATTTTGGTTGGGATGTTTTTTGTCATCGCTGACACCTATGATAAGGGTTGTTAGACCCAAACAAACATTTCTTTCTTCAATATGAAATTATATATAAAGATTGCGATTTTGCAATAAAAACATTGGCAAATCATAAAAAATCATATAAAATTGTTTCCATGGTACGTCAAATTATAAAATTTGGACAGGTTTCTGAAAACCGCAAAGCGCGATTTGCGTATTCTATTGAAGACACAATAGAAGCCGGCATTTCGTTAACCGGGGCGGAAATAAAATCAATTCGTTATGGATTGGTGACTGTTGTTGATGGATTTGTTCAAAGACGCGGTAACAATCTTTTTCTGGCCGGTGTTGAAATACAAAAATTACCAACTGCTGCACGCATCGTTAATTTTGACGAACGCCGCCAAAGACAATTATTATTACACCGCAATCAAATCAATCGATTAATTGGAAAATTACAAGAAAAAGGCGCAACAATCGTACCGCTAAAACTTTATTTTAACAATCGTGGTAAATTGAAAGTATTGTTGGGTATTGGTTATGGTAAAAACAAAGTTGATAAACGCGAAACCATAAAACAACGCGAATGGGAAAGAAACAAATCAAGAATTATGAAAGGTTAAAAAAAGCCCCGCCCGACAACGAACAATGTCATTTATGGATGCTCATGCTCGTTACACTCGCTCAGTATGACAAAGAACTTTTGATAAATTATGTTTCTAAAATGGTTCGTATTTCTGGAATCACTATATATGAAAAACGCCACGCTATTGCGAGGCGTTTAATTTTATAATTGCATAAAATTATTTATCAGCTTTTGGGCCGCGTGGACCTTTGCGGGATGGTTTCATTTCTTTTTTAACAACTTTGTATTCTTCGATAGAAATACATTCATCGCCATTAATATCTGCAGCGGCTAATTTTTCTTGCATTTTTGGACATTCAATTGATTGCATATCCAAACATCCGTTTACAAAAACAGGATGCATTTTTTGCATATGTTTTTGCATTCCATGTCCACAGCATACCATTTTTCCGCAAACCATACCAAGTGCAAAAATTATTGCCCAAACGATAATGTGTTTAATAAAATGTACGCGTCCGTGGCAATGGCATTTGCAGTTTTCGCCGCATTCACATTTGTGTTCCATAACAGGTGCTGGTTTAACAGCAGCTTTTTTTACAGTGGCTTTTTTAGCAACTGTTTTTTTTGTTGTTTTTTTTGCTGGCATTGTATCCTTCCTTTTGTTTTGTTATACAAATTGTATTTTATCAATTCAAAAAATTAAGTCCAGCAGAAATTTTTCCACAAAAAACACCCGCAAATTTGCGAGTGTTTTTTAACCTTTGTAAACAAACTACAAATTAGTTCAAAGCTTCCTTCAAGGATTTACCTGGACGGAATTTTGGTTGTGTAGAAGCAGCAATTTTAATTGGTGCACCTGTTTGTGGGTTGCGACCTGTTGTTGCTTTGCGTTTAGCAGTTGTAAATGTACCAAAGCCAACCAAGCGAACTTCGCCTTTTTTCTTTAATACTTTTGTTACTGTGTTGATAAATGCATCCAAACAACCAGCTGCAGTTGCTTTTGTAACTTCAACTTCGTTTGCAATTGCTTCAATCAATTCTTGTTTGTTCATGTGTATCTCCTTTCATATAGAGTTTTTTAAGGTTGTCAGACAGTTTTCAAAGGCAATGCCCTTGGAACAATATCTTTTGAAATACGGATTTCCAAAGACATTGCCTCCACTGCTTATCCGAATCGTAGGGAAAACCGCGCTTTAAGTCAAGACAAATCTTTCAAAGGCGCAAAAAAACTACAAAAGTTGACAAAATTTTTATTTTGAAGGCAGATTTACAGAGCCTGGCCGCACAACACGCGCACCTTCGGATGTGTTTTCGCAAAGCACCCAATCTGTACCATGTCCACGAATTTCCACCCGTCTGAAATAATTTGGGGTCATATATAAAACAAATACAATTACCGCACCCCAAAATACCAGTTTTGTAAGGTCCCAAGGATTTTTATATGCATCCGCACTGAATTTATCTTTTAATAAATTTTGGTAAAGCGCCCAACCCCAACTGAACATCAAAACCAAAACCATAAAAGCAAAAAACAACCAAACATATTTTCCAACCGCGTGCAAAGCCGTTGAAAATTGCCCCCATGCAGATTCTGAACCAATTGGACAGACATATAAAACATTATCTGGGTTTACACCAGCCGGCAAATGAATCGGTGCGTTTCCACCAAAATTCATGTTAAAAGATGCCGCCAATATTATTATTGCCAACAAAGACACTACAAAAAGCAAGCCTGGTTTCTTATTCATATTTATCCTACATTATTCTTATTATATCATAAAAAATATGATTTGTGCAATTTTATGATTGAATATAATTACTTTTAATTTTATTATAAAGCAACAAAAGGAAAAATATTATGACTTATAATGAAATCAGAAAATTATTTTTAGATTAGTTTGAATCCAAAGGACACACAATTGTACCATCTGCATCATTTATTCCTAGT
>CALYRP010000111.1 GCA_945483255.1 uncultured Pseudomonadota bacterium | reverse complement strand
TTATAAATAATCAAAATGCATTGAAAATAAAAAACTTTATAAGACAAAGATAAAAGGATGTAAAATATGGCAAATTATATAATCAAAGATGGTGTTCAATATAAAATAGAACAGGGCTTATTTGATAACTCTAATTTCAAAGAAGATATGCAAATCTTCTTAACTCTTTTTGTTATGGCACCTGCTATTGCTGTGGGTGGTGTGTATTTGGATAAGTTCCTGGATACAAACAAATCAAATAAACCACAAACAGAATCTGTGCAAACAAAAGAAAATAAAATTATAAATAATCAAAATGCATTGAAAATAAAAAACTTTATAAGACAAAGATAAAATGTTACACACATCTGATTTTGATTTTGAATTACCACCTGAATTAATTGCATCACATCCGTTGCATGATCGTGATGCTTCGCGTATGTTGGTTGTACTTAGTTCCCCTCCGTTGGGGGGGTGCCCGCAGGGCGGGGGGAAACCTGTTCTCCAAGATAAACATATTCGCGATTTTATATCGTTCTTGCAACCTGGTGATGTTGTTGTGTTTAATAATTCGCGCGTTATCCCGGCACGCTTTGATGCGGACGGACACGAAATCACATTACACACATCGGTAAATGACAAAGATTGGTGGGGACTTTGCAAAAAGTTTAATAAAATCAATGTTGGTGACACTTTGACTATGGTTGATGGAACAACATTAAATGTGTTGGACAAAGACGACGAAAGCGGTTTATTGTTGCATTTTAATTGTGATAATGTTTTCGATTTATTAAATAAATACGGAAAAATGCCGTTGCCACCATATATGAAGCGCGACGAAGAAACTGAGGACCGTGAACGTTATCAAACGGTTTACGCACAACCATTGGGGTCTATGGCGGCACCAACGGCTGGGCTTCATTTTACCGATGAATTATTGCGCGAAATTGAAAAAGCCGGTGCAAAGATAGTAAAAGTGACTTTACATGTTGGTGCGGGAACATGGATGCCGGTTAAAACTGAAAATTTAAACGAACATAAAATGCACAGTGAATGGTGCTGTATTACCGATGAACAGGCGGATATAATAAACAACGCAAAACGCGTTATCGCGGTCGGAACAACTTCAATGCGCACACTGGAAAGTGCGTCTAGATTGGCAAAACAAAATGGATTCAATGGTCGTGTGCAACCAATATGCCAAACCACCGATATCTTTATCACACCAGGTTATAAATTTGGGGCGGTTGATGTGTTGTTAACTAATTTCCATTTGCCAAAATCTACATTGTTTATGTTGGTGTCTGCGTTTGCGGGACTGGACGAAATGAAGACTGCATATAAACACGCGGTCGCTGAAAAATACAGATTTTTCAGTTATGGCGATTGTTGTTTGTTATTTAAAAAGGATGTTTAAAAATGTCATTGAAATTTAACTTGATTGCAACGGATGGTAATGCAAGACGCGGAAGTGTGGAAACCGCACACGGAACATTTCAAACGCCTGCATTTATGGCGGTTGGCACGGCGGCGACGGTAAAGGCAATGACTATGGACCAGGTTGTCGCAACAGGAACCCAGGTTATTTTGGGAAATACATATCATCTTATGATGCGCCCGGGTGGTGATTTGGTTGAAAAAATGGGCGGATTACACAAATTCGGTGGATGGCATGGCCCAATCTTGACAGACAGTGGTGGATTCCAGGTTATGTCTCTTTCTAATTTGGTTAAAATGCGGGAAGAAGGCGTAGAATTCACGTCGCATATTGATGGCGGAATCAAACACTTTTTAAGACCCGAAGATTCAGTGCACATTCAACATCAATTGGATTCTAATATCACAATGGTTTTGGATGAATGTTTACATTTACCAACAACACGCGAAAGGGCTGAAAAAAATGTAGATATGGTAACGCGTTGGGCACGTCGCAGCAAAGAAGCCTTTGTTGATCGCCCAGGATATGGAATATTCGGTATTGTCCAGGGTGCTGATTTCAAAGACCTGCGTGAAAAATCTGCAAAAGAATTAACTGAAATCGGATTTGACGGATATGCGGTTGGGGGACTTGCGGTCGGTGAACCACAAAGTGTAATGTTTGATATGATTGCGCATACAACACCATTTTTACCGGCTGATAAACCAAGATATTTAATGGGTGTTGGTACACCATTGGATATATTGGGTGCGGTTGAACGCGGTATTGATATGTTCGATTGTGTTATGCCTACACGTGCCGGACGCACAGCCCAGGCGTTTACCAGACACGGTACAATGAATATGCGTAATGCCCGCTTCACAGATGACGACCGTCCAATTGATGATAAATGTGGATGCCCGGCATGTAAATTATCGCGCGCATATATACATCATTTGGTTAAATGTAATGAAATATTGGGTGCAACATTATTATCACAACATAACCTGTGGTTTTACCAAGATTTAATGCGCGGCATTCGAGAATCTATCGAAACCGGCAAATTCCAAGAATTCAAAGAAAACTTTATTAATGAATATAACAAGGTTACGAAAGATGTCGGACATTAACGTACCAAATTTAACATTAAAAGTGTATTTTAAAATAGATCTGGCAT
>CALYRP010000110.1 GCA_945483255.1 uncultured Pseudomonadota bacterium | reverse complement strand
TATGAGTTGACGTTCACAAGCGTAGCACCGTGAACGTCATACGAATGCCCCGCAGGCGCGGCGTATCTATGCGACGGCCGAGGGAATCAGCTGCCCCAACCAAGATAAACAACACTGCCAAAAAGGCAGTGTTTTTCTTTGTTTTCCAATACTTGGGAAAAGTTCGAAAGTACGCAAACGAAGAAAGGCCATTTTTTAGCCACTTTCTCGATTATAAAAAACGTTGAAAATCTAACCTTTTTCAAAAAAATCCCCAGTTCGAATCTGCTGGGATGTTTGATATTTTAATTATTCATTGAAATCTGATTTTATTCACGGTACTATGGAAATGAATCCAATGGGAATTGGCTTCGGGACCTTTAGAAAGTCCAACTGTTTCGGTGCGAAAGCGTCGTTATCCGATGATTTTGGTGTCTTTTGCACCGTTATTTTACCCTGCCGTAATGGTTGGGGTGCTGTTGTTATATATTGAAAGCAACAGGGTCATTAAACAGTTGATTTTCTAAACACCCCGACCGTCAATTCAGTTGGCTGTATTTTTATTGTCATAAAGGGGGAATCGCATGCAAAACAACAATATTACCGTTGCAGACTTATTTGCAGGTATTGGGGGTATTGCACTTGGGTTAAAGCGTGCAGGCTTTAAAATATTATGGGCCAATGAAATGGACCATAATGCTTGTATAACATATTCAACAAACTTTAAGCACAAGTTATACGAATGCGAAATCCAAAAATTGAATCCAGACGAATTACAAAAAGTAGATATGTTGGCTGGCGGTTTTCCATGTCAGGCGTTCAGTATCGCAGGCTATCGTAAAGGATTTAGTGATACTCGTGGAACATTATTTTTTGAAATAATGCGTTTAGTAGATTCTATACAACCAGAATACCTATTCTTAGAAAATGTAAAAAATTTAGAACGTCATGATAATGGTAATACTTTTAAAGTCATTTTACATGAATTAGAAAAACGTGGCTATCATGTTAAATACAAAGTGTTAAATACTTGTGAATATTCTGATGTGCCACAAAACAGGGAACGTATTTATATTATCGCATTCAAAAACAAATCCGTTTGTGATGCGTTTGAGTTTCCAAAAAAATCAACCAAGCATAAACCAATTTCTGCAATACTGGATGATAGCGTAGAAAAGAATTTTTATTATAATGAAAAATCGCCTTTTTTCTCAATCTTAACCAAAGAAATGACAAAACGTGACACGGTATATCAATGGCGCCGTGTTTATTTGCGTGAAAACAAGAATAATGTTTGTCCAACATTGACTGCTAATATGGGTATGGGGGGTCATAACGTTCCCTTGGTATTAGATTCCAAAGGAATACGAAAACTTACGCCGCGAGAATGTGCAAGATTTCAAGGATTTCCAGAAACATATAAATTTCCGGCAATCGCCAATTCCGCATTATACAAACAATTTGGGAACTCTGTATCTGTTCCTGTTATAGAAGCTGTTGCCAAAGAAATAATGAAGGCTATAAAAAAGGTGTCATAAGTGTTTTATGATATACAAAAACCTTCTTTGCAAAACGATTATAAGCAGTTGCTTCGTGTTGTTGGCGCACTGTCCAGATTGTCCAGTGATAGCGATATTCCATATTTGTATTACAGAATGGCCGAAAATATATTCTGTAAAGCGTTTGGTGCGACTAATTTGGCACGTAGTGATATTTCAATAGATGCCTCAAAGGGCGAATTCGGTGTTGGTCTTAAAACATTCTTGTATAAAAACGGTAGCTGTGTCGAAAAGGTGGCAGAATTTAACAGACAACGCAGTTTGTTTGCCGATGCGGAACATGCAGACGTTAAACGCCTTATAGAAACTATTGCGAACCTAAGGAATCAGCGTATTACAACAACAGTGGACATCACAGGGGTTGAATTAAATAAATTGTTATACCATTGTGTTGTAAGAACTGATAGACGATTTATCATATATGAAACAGGTATGGATTTAATAGATATCCCTAATATAAACGGGATTCATAAATCTACTGACAACACTATCTATTTTAATGACAGACATAATGATTATTGCTTTAACATATCAAAATCAACATTATTCAAAAAGTTTAAAGTTGATTCATTAACTGATTTTGAAGTCCCTATATATGAAGACCCCTATGCAGTATTGTACGATTTATTAAACGAACGTTTACCAGAAGAACAAATTATTGAAGCAATTGCACCAACGCCTAATATTGTGGGACGCGTAATATTGCCATTGTATTCAAGCAAAGGTGTTCAAAAGACCGTTCCAGAAAGAAGCGGATTAAATCAATGGAATGCACAAGGGCGAACCAGAGACCCAAACGAAATTTATATTCCAATTCCAGCCTGGATACATCATGTTTATCCTGATTTTTTCCCGGCTCGAGATATGCCATTTGATTTAATTTTGCCAGACAGTAATAAAACCACTATATCTGCAAAAGTGTGCCAAGACGGTAGCAAGGCCTTGATGAGTAATCCAAACAAAGACCTAGGACAATGGCTATTACGACAAGTCCTAAAATTACCAGAAGGCCAACTGCTCACATACGATACATTGATTCACAAAGGGATTGATAGTATTGAGATATCTAAAAACACTGATGGTAGTTATAACATCAATTTCAAAAAGCTTGGTACTTATGAAGACTTTGA
>CALYRP010000109.1 GCA_945483255.1 uncultured Pseudomonadota bacterium | reverse complement strand
GATGGAGAGGATATATCCGTTGCATCAAAAGGATGAACGTCTAAGATATCGATTTTTTGCAGTGCGGTGTCGTATTTATTCCAAGGATAAATATGTTTGATGTATTTAGATGGCTTTATTTTCATGTTTTTCAAATGAGTTTTCGTTATCAAAGAAAACGAATAGTCATTATGTAAATGATTTACTATGTTATTGATTCTAGTTTCCAGACCACCGCCAGAAAAATTACTGGATACAATCAGTATATGTTTTTTCTTTTTTATCGGAAATAAAAAATTTTTATGAAAGAACATTTGTTTCCTTTATTTGTTTATATTATTGGATGTTTGTTTTGTAATGTTTTCCCAGCGTTGTATCCAGATTTTCTTGTCAAATGCTTGGGCGACATGTATCGCATTATCAGATATTTGTGTGCGTAATTTTTTATCCGATAAAACGCGGTCCAATGCAATCATTAAATCGCGTCCCATTGGATTTATCAACAGACCATTATATCCATCCAGTACTAAATTCGGCAGACCGCCTATATTTGTCGCGATAACTACATTTCCTGTTGCCATTGCTTCCAATACAGACAGAGATGTTCCTTCGGCATAAATAGTTGGAACCAATGAAATATCTGTTGATTGATATATTGATGGCATTTCATCAGGAGTAACGGCGCAATGAGTTACACGTCCTGGAAATTTATTTATCAATCGCATTATGTCATTGTTTATTTCGGTGCCGTGGGCAAATCCAACAAATTTAAACACAACATCGGGATATTTTTCCATAATTGGTGGCAATGCCGCCGACATCAGCCAATATCCACGTTCAGGCGATGCACGGCGTGGGAATGTTATATAAATTTTGCCATCTGATTTGCGTGCGTTGGGTTTATATACCGATGTGTCGACATAGTTCGGAATATAATTTGCATCAAAATTTTTTAATGTTTTTGAAAATGTTGTTCGCAACCAAGATATTGTATTGGTATCAACCGAAACAAACTTGTCCACGTCATGGAATATATTGAATATATTTTGTGGATTCACATTTTCTGCATGTGTGTCCCACGTTATACCGTGTGATATTAAAATATTTGGATGTATTTTCTTGCCCCATGATACAGCACCCGAATAAATTACGAATTTATATTTTGTAAAAAATTGTAATGCGCGGGAATATTCTTTGACTGGCAATCCAAATATCCGCAGGTTGCCAACGTTCCGTTCCCACAGATCAATTTTTGCATCGCCCATTTGAATAAGTATAGGTGTGTATCCGCGGCTCTTTAATATATCAGCCAAATCGGTAACATATCGTTCCGCGCCGCCGTTAAAACATTTTACCCCACGGGTATCAAACATTGCATGCTGAAATATCAAAACAGCCGGCATATTATATTTAGATTCAATCGTTTTTACGATTTTTTTTATTTTTGGTTCATTTATTCTGCGTGAAATATATTTACGCAACGGGCGTACGGTTACAATGTCACGAACAAAACGAAATGCTTTTTTATAAAAAGGTTTCTTTTTATTGTTCATTTCCAAAAACCTTTGATTGCGTGTTCTATTTTCTGGGCTGCGTGACCGTCACCATACGGGTTTTTCGTGCCTTCCAGGCGCGTTTGGGATTTCGGTTTTGATAATACGGCGCGTGCGTTATCTAAGATTTTATCTATGTTGGCACCAACCAATTTAGCAAAGCCCGCGTCAACGCCTTCGGTTCGTTCGGTTTCATATCGCATTACCAAAACGGGGGCGCCAAATGAGGGGGCTTCTTCCTGGATGCCGCCAGAATCGGTCAAAACCAATTTCGCATTTTTCATAATGCAAACCAGTTCCGGATAATCCAGCGGTTCTGTCAGAATAACATTGTTAATATTTCCCAGGCGTTCATACACCTTGTCGTGAACATTGGGATTTGGGTGTACGGGCAATACAAATTGATGGTCTGGGAATTCAGATGTCAGTGTTGTTATCGCATCCAATATACGGTCCAATCGTTCCCCGTGATTTTCGCGCCGGTGTGCCGTTACCAAAACCAATTTGTCATCCAATCGCACCCCGCGCGCCGCCAATGCGGATTGTGCACCCGCCAATGTTTCAGACGACAGGCACGATAGCGCATCAATAACCGTATTCCCAGTCATTGTTATTTTATCGGCCGCAATGTTTTCTTTTATTAAAGAATCGTATGCCAGTTTTGTTGGTGCAAAATGCAAATCGGTAATGCGCGATGTCATTTGGCGCATCGCCTCTTCGGGGAATGGTTCAAACAGGTCGTATGACCGCAGACCCGCCTCTACATGAAATACAGGCACGCGGTTATAGAACGATACCAATGCGCCACAGAATACTGTCATTGTGTCGCCTTGAACGATGGTAGCATCAAAGTGGTTGTTTTGATAAATATTAGACAGTGCGGTCAATATACGTGATTGTACACCTGCTAATGTTTGGTTTGGTCGCATTACATCCAATTTAAAATCAGCATCTATGCCAAAGAATCCCAATGTTTGATTTGATAATTCTTTCTGTTGTTCGGTGTTACATACGAAAACACGGTATTCCGAGTTTTTTCGCAGTTCCAATATAACAGGTGCCAGTTTTATTGCTTCGGGTCGTGTGCCCAATATAACGATTATGTTTTTCATACTAGTTATTTTTCCTTTTTTTATTTTTTATAAACTTTTTATTCTTTGT
>CALYRP010000108.1 GCA_945483255.1 uncultured Pseudomonadota bacterium | reverse complement strand
TTTGTTGAAGATTTCTTCAGTAAAGTTCCAGTATTTAAAGAATCTTTGTATGAAAATTTGTTTAAATTTATTTTAATATTGAAATAAAAATCATTATATTTGCTACCAAAATAAAGATGGCCTGAAAAATTATTTGTTTTATCAGATACCATGTAATCAACATTCGCGCCAATACCATCCGCATTTAATGATAAATTTATTATTTCTGCCCTGTTTATAGTTTTTATTGGCCTTGTTAAAATCAACGGATTAAAATGATACGACGAATTCATAATTGAATTTATTTGTGCCTCATTTTCAGCCGCATCCATTGCATCAAGCATTTTATCATTTGGATTATCATCGCGAATACTTTCAATAAATTTACCATGTGGATCAGAATCATCAAAAACCTTTTGATAATCATCTGTCACTTTTTGTAAATGTAAAAATACATCACCAGAATATGATTCCAGATAAGTTTTATATAAACTGCTTGAATTTTTTATCGTTACATTACCAGTATTTGTGTCGGAAAAGTGGTTAAGTTTTACACCGTCTTCGATTCCATCGGCTGTATTTAACTGCAACGTGACATTTGATAATTCTACATTTGCATTCCAATTTTGCCAATCCGAAAAATTATCAACTTCTATGGTTGAATTAGATATCTCAAATTTATCTGCTGACAAAGTGTTAATGTCATTTAAATAAATATATTCGCCATTATATATTTTCGCAGCAACATACCCGTATATATCATCCGCACATGCGGCATAATTAATAAATACAGACAAACAACATAATAGGTATTTATTCATAACACAATTATGCTAGCACAACGATAAAAATTATATCAACAACAAAAAATCCCGTATAAAAACGGGATTTCAAAGCGAAACGAGGAAAGTTTAGAACATATAACGAATACCAACATCGCCACTGAAATTATGCATTCCAGATTCAACATCGATATAGTTATAACGTGCGGCAATTTCAACATCGAAACAACCAAAAGGCATTGCCAACCCCAATGTTCCCATCAAAGAAAGTTTGGTTCCGTCTTTTGATGAATCTGCTGCCTGTGTGTCAATAAATGCCATACCGGCACCGATACCCGCAAATGGTTGGATATAACGGAAATGCCATAAATCTAAATAAGCATTCGCCATCAATTCAATGTTCTTAGATGAAACACCGATATTTTCTGCATCACCGAAAGATTTCTTTGCATTACCTTTTGTAAAGAAAGAACCTTCGATTTCAAGACGTGTCTTTTCATACAAAGACAAACCAAGCGCTGCACGTGCTTGATATAAATTTTGTGATACGCTTTCTTGTTCACCATTATAGTTATAATTTAAATTACCGTATGTTGCACCACCGCGTAATGAAACATATGGCAAAATATCCCAACCTAAAAAGCTGGTTGTTTCTTGTTCGTATGCACGACCACCTGCGAATGCTGGTGCGGCTATTAATACTGCCATTGATGTGGCAATAAGTTTTTTCATAAGTTTCTCCTTTTGTTGCTGATTAATCTCAACACTGTTTATTCTATCAGACAAAAGGTCTTATTTATACAGGCACCTATTCATAGGAAATAAGTCGTATTCCAATAAATCTGCACCATACAGATGTTTTATCAAATCAATTTTTTAATAACAAAATCAGCCAGCATCAAACCAAATGTTCCAGTAACTGTTATAACAGAACCAAATTCATGACCGCCATTTGGTTGTGGAACAGCCTGTTCAACGGAAAAAACAACAGGAAAATCTTTTAATTTTTCATCGCGAACAATATGACGAATTTTTGATGCCAATGGACACACACTTGTTTTTGATATTTTTCCAATTTTAATTTTGGATATATCCGTTTTGCGTGCCGCCCCCATTGATGAAACAAAAGGAATATTATTTTTCTGACACCATTTATAAAGTGCGATTTTGGATTGAACGCTGTCAATCGCATCAATTACAAAATCAGGTTTTATTTGCAAGTCTGTTTTATTGTCAAAAAAAGTATTTATAACATCAACTATAATATCAGGATTTATATCATGAATTCGTGCACGCGCAATTTCAACTTTTGGTTTACCAATACTGGAATCCAACGCAAATAATTGACGATTTATATTTGATTCTTCCACAACATCAAAATCAATCAATATCAAATGCCCCACCCCACAGCGCGCCAAAGATTCAATTGCAAAAGACCCAACCGCACCACACCCAACAACCATAACCGTTGATTGTTTCAGTTTTTCAACAGCATCTTTACCTAATAACAAAGTTATTCTGTTTAAACGTTTGGTCATTTGCTTATAATCCTTTGTGTATTTTCATATATAATATCAGATATATTTGCTTGTTCTTTTATGATTGATATTTTATCAACAACATCAGACAACACAACATCTGATTTGGCATCACTTTCGACCAGAATTTTATCAACAGGAATTTCTTCTATGCGTTGAATTTCTGTCGGTTTATCTGCACGATGAATTGAAAACATAAAATCATAGTTTTTAATTAATGTGTTTAAAATTTCTGGACCACCATTAAAATCATGTGCAACAATTGTCGGTGTTTTTTTATATTGTTTTAATATATGTAAAATCTTGTCCCAAGCACCAACACAATGTAAAAATACAGTTCGATTTAATTCAACAGCAACATTTAATTGTTTTACAAAAATATCAATCTGGGATTCCATATCAGGTTT
>CALYRP010000107.1 GCA_945483255.1 uncultured Pseudomonadota bacterium | reverse complement strand
GAAAAAGGATTAACCCTGTTTATGAAATGCGGTAAATGTGTCGGGTATACTGCGGATACAATCAGTATTAAATACAATCATACTGTATGGTGTTATGATTCAAATGGAAGATGTTTATTTGGAAAATAAATATCAAAACCTGCCGACCGATGTCAAAGTCAGCAGGTTATTTTTTACTATAGTTCCAAATTTGGTCCAAGATTGCCCCAATTTGATTTGACTTATAACTTATATCCGGTTGCTGATTGGGGCGACCATACTTGATTTATGTGATTGTATGATGCCGTCAAACATTGGATGTAGCATTTTTGGGTGGCTGTTGTTTTAGCGCCAATTTAAAAGCTTCCATCTGTTTGCGCGTTGGCATTGGGCCTTCTTCCAATTCCAATTTTTTACGCCATTCTTCGTTTTTGCGTTCACGCGCTTCTTTTGCCAAAATGTTACGCTGCTCCAGTTTTTCTTTGTGTTTGCGCTGGTTAAAATCCCAACTGCTTTCAATTGTCATCCCATCTTTACAGCCGCGTTGAATTTCCGACAATTTATACGGTTCAAACGCATCCAGGGTATTTTCGTCTGTCAACCCCAGGTTGTGCAGATATATGTCTTTCACCAATTGGTCGCAAGAATCATCAAATTCATAAAAATTATCATGCAATTCCTGTATCAACCAACGATATGAAATCGTTTTGCAAACATCTTTGGTTATACACGAATCCAATACATTTTTTATGGGATATGTAAGTTTCATACCTTTGTTGCCATTTTCATCGGTGCCATTAACCAGACAATCAAGCTTTTTCATTAAAACATTATAAAGCATTGCACCTTTGGTTCGTGTGTCAGCAGAAACCAAAATCGGATGTTCTTTTGCCTTTTTTTCTTCTTCAACCATTTGATTTAATGGTTCTATCCAAGAATAATCCGGCATTGTTATATCTGATTCTTGTGTTTCGGTGTCGTCTGGAATTGGCTCAAGGTCAAAAAAAGGTGCCAAAGCGTTGTAAAGTTCTGTTTTCGAAACCTTGATATTTTCTTCATCTTTGGTGTTTTCATTATTATATTTCACCATAATTTTAAGATATTGTTCACCGTTTACACGATAGTTTTTTGTCGTGCCTTTATAATCCAATAATTCCAACAGGTCTTCTTCAACCAAACAATCCAATGCTGTCCGAATTGCTTCTTTGCGTTCAGATGTAATGGTTTGTTTACTGTATGTGCCTTTGATACAATTATATATATCGTGCGGAGCGAAGATTTTTGTTGCTGTTAATGTCCGTTCATCAGTATCATTTACAAAACCAAACTGTTCGGTCAAAAAAGTAATTATGTTTGATATCGCCAACGGATTGACACGATTTTCGTTATAGGCAGAAACAATGCCATACAAATCATAATAATGGTCGAAACACGGTAATGAATTAAAAATGTTGGTTATTATTTTGTTCAAAGTTCCGGATTCCAACGGTCTGCCCCCTAATCTGTCGCCAAATTTAATAATGGAAACGCGGCGTTGTTTTAAACTTATCATGTCATTTGATGTAAAAATGTTGTTCGTGTTGACATTATAATTGTATGCCTTTTTATTTTTAGGGTTAATTTCAACATCACCGCCATTAACGATGGTTAATAATTTTTCACGGTCAATATCTGTTGGTTTTACTTCATCAAAATAATTTAAATGACTTTTCCAAACTTGTTCTTCGTGTGTTGATTCCAAAATTTTACCAGATTGCGCCTTAAAAACAGTTCCATATTGTGATTCCACATTACAAATGGCTCTAGCGGTTGCAGATTTACCGTTGCGCGCAACCCCATTGAAAAAGATACAGGTTTTATCATTTTCTAAAATTTCATCATCCCGAGAATATTTAAGTTGCATCAAAAAACAAACCAATGCCAGATAACTATTTTTATCAACAATGTTTAACCGAAGCAGGTTCGACACCAAATTATCAATGTTTGGAACAGAATTTGCCTTGGCTTGCACAATATTTGCTTTGATTTGTGCCTGTTTAATTGTTGTTTTATACAATTCTGCTTTATCCGCAATTCGTTCCACAGTTCGTGGTTGGCATTCAATTAACCTTGCAATTCGCTCTGTTACGGTGTGTTCGCCATCTTCATCGACAATTGTAATAGGTTCGTCTTTAAATGTATCCATTACGATATCATATGCGATTGCTTGATTGAATTCGATATTATTTTTTGCGCAATAGTCAGCAATTTTGCCTTCCATTGCATTGGTTAAACCAATTTTATTGTATGACATTTCAACAATTCCCTTTTTATAAAAGCAATCCCCAGAGTTTCGGAAGCCGTTTGGTGGCAAACTTCTGGGGATTCATTGTTGAAACCTATAAAAGTCCTGTCCAAACCATTTCCGCACCATTTAATCATCGCTTTTTTTCAACAATGCCCGATCAAATGGTATAAAATTTCTTTTACATCTGTGTTTTGCACATTATTTTTCTTGTTTCGGTGGCAGGTAAAACCTGGCCCCCTTAATATATAGAACTGTTAAAAATTCAAATTTTTTCGAAAAATTTTAATTTTTTTTGCGAAGAAGATTTATAAAAAACAAACTGAAGACAAAAAACCATAAAAAAATCTGACAAAATTTTTTTTATGGTTTAAAATATTTTATAGTCTAAAAAGGGAGTTTTTTATGAAAAAGCGTTGTTCTTCAGTTTTTAAGTATTTGTTTTTTTGTTTGTTTGCGGTTTTTTGTACTTGAACTGGAAAAAGATCTTGAAAAGCTTCCTGCCGGAGGC
>CALYRP010000106.1 GCA_945483255.1 uncultured Pseudomonadota bacterium | reverse complement strand
AAACTTTTTACGCCACGTCGTCTTATATACATACGCAATCTTGGTTCAGATAAATCTTGAACAACATCAAAACCTGTTTCTGGCGATGGTAAACTATCCAAAATATATGAATTAAAGAAAAATTGATGTGCCATTTATTTTTCCTTTTGTTTATACATGTTATTGCAACATTATTCACCAACCTTTAACGCGTTAATAAATGCAGACTGTGGAATTTCTACATTACCAAAAGTACGCAAACGTTTTTTACCTTCTTTCTGTTTTTCAAGTAGTTTTCTTTTACGAGTGATATCGCCCCCATAACATTTCGCCGTAACATCTTTGCGATATGCTGCAATTGTTTCACGCGCGATAATCTTGCCCCCAATTGCTGCCTGTAATGGAATTTTAAATTGATGACGTGGAATTAAATCTTTCAATTTTTCAACAATTTGACGGCCACGTTTTTCGGCTGCAGCGCGATGACAAAGGAACGACAAAGGTTCTACATTTTCATCATTTACCAAAATTGAAACCTTTACCAAATCAGATACACGATAATCATACAAAACATAATCAAAAGATGCATATCCAGAAGATAAAGATTTAACCCGATCATAGAAATCAAACACTATTTCAGATAATGGCAATTGGTAAACCAATACGGCACGATTGCCGACATATGAAATATTTTCTTGGACCCCACGACGCGATGCACACAATTCCATAATCGCACCTAAATATTTATCAGGCATCATAATTGTTGCGCGCACCCATGGTTCTTCGATTGATTCAATGCGTGTGATATCCGGCATATCTGCTGGGTTTTCCAAATCCATCGTTGACCCATCGCGCAGGTGGATTTTATAAAGCACGCTTGGCACCGTATTGATAAGCGACAAATTAAATTCACGATTTAATCTTTCACTTATAATTTCCATATGAAGCAACCCAAGGAATCCGCAACGCAAACCAAACCCAAGTGCCGACGATTTTTCGGTTGTAAACACAAATGACGCATCGTTTAATGCCAATTTTTCTGCACCTTCGCGCAGGTCTGGATAATCATTTGCTTCGACCGGAAAGAAAGATGAAAACACCACTGGAACCGACGGTTTAAAACCAGGCAACATTTCAACACTGCTTTTTGCATCACAGATTGTATCCCCAACCTTGCAATCATGGATTGTTTTCATCCCAGTTATAATAAAACCAATTTCACCAGTATTAAGCGCATCTACATTTTCCATTTTTGGTGTAAAATACCCAACTTTTTCAACAACATATTCTGCGCCAGTTGCAATAAATTTAATTTTTTGACCACGCGATAATTTACCGTCCACGACACGAACTAAAACAACAACACCAAGATATGAATCATACCACGAATCAACCAACAATGCGCGCGTTGGTGCGTTTTCGTCGCCATGTGGCGCTGGCAATTTATTAACGATTTCTTCCAATAAATCAGGAACACCTGCACCTGTTTTACCAGATACACACAATGCGTTTGATGCGTCCATCCCAATAACATCTGCGATTTGTTCGCGCGTTGATTGAACATCACTGGACGGCAAATCGATTTTATTTAAAACCGGCAACATTTCTAAATCGTTATCCAGCGCAAGATACGCATTTGCCAATGTTTGTGCCTGGACACCCTGGGTCGCATCAACAAGAATTATCGCACCTTCGCATGCCGCCAATGAACGTGATACTTCGTATGAAAAGTCAACATGCCCCGGCGTATCCATTAAATTTAATTGATATGTTTCACCATTTTTTGCCTTGTAATTCAAACGCACAGTTTGCGCCTTGATAGTGATTCCGCGTTCGCGTTCAATATCCATTGAATCTAAAACCTGGGCCTTCATTTCACGTGATTCAAGACCGCCAGTATATTCAATCAACCGATCAGACAATGTCGATTTACCATGATCGATGTGTGCAACAATTGAAAAATTTCTGATATTAGACTGTTTCATTCCCTTTCCTGCCTTGGTTTACAATTCAATATTATTTAATAATTCTTCGATTCTGTCTGCGCGTTCCAATGTATCATCATAAACAAATCTGATTTCAGGAACATATTTTTGGTCTATCTTTTTTGCCAATTCAAAACGTACCATTTTTGTTATTTCATCTAATCTTTTTTGTGTTGCTTCGACATTTTCACGTGCATAAAAGAATATTTTCACAAATTGCATACCGCCATGTGATTGGGCGCCGACCAATGACACACCGCTGATTAATTTATCATCAGAAAAATCATGTTGTAAAATTCCCGCAACCAAAGTTTGAACTTTGCTGGCTATTTTTTCAGATCTGTTGGAATTGGTTTGTTTTTTCATCATAATCGTATATCCTTTGCGGCAATGATACACCGGTATATAAAAAATACAAGCAAATTATTAAAAGATGTTGAACCAAAATATGAAATCTTATAATATGTGTTTCATGAAATTGGTAAACAAGATTTTAGATCATTCATCAAAGCCATGGTATTCATGGATTGTGTTTTTAATGACGGTGTGCGAATCAATATTCCTTTTTATTCCACCCGAAGTATTCATGACCCCCGCAATTATCGCAGATAAAAAACGCGCCCGCCCTATTGTTTTGGCCGCGTCGATTGGTTCTATTATTGGCGGTTTAATATCATATATAATTGGTTTATGGTTGTTTGATACGGTTGGTGTGTGGTTAATTGAACATTTTGCATCCATTGAAAAGTTTGAATTAACACAGGCGTTATTTACCAAATATGGTGTATTAATCATAATTGCACCTGCGATAACACCTATAC
>CALYRP010000105.1 GCA_945483255.1 uncultured Pseudomonadota bacterium | reverse complement strand
CGTCGATACAACCAATAAAACCCTGCGCGTGCACGACGGCGAAACCGCCGGCGGCGTACCATTGGCAAAACAGAGCGAGATTCCCAATTTACAGGGTGTTTTATCTATGCTGATTCCGGGAAAAACGTCCGAAAACATTACCATTGGCGCATCGGGATCAATTTATACACCAACCAAAAATGGCTGGATTCAGGCATCATGCACGGCATCAAATGGAACATGGGTGCGAATGATAAATACGACACGTGATATGTCTGTTTTTTCCGGATGGAACGGTGCAGCCGATGGGGTAAATGCAAATATGTACGTTGTTTCCGGCGACAATGTCAGATTAGAATATAATGGTGCATATACTTTTAAACTTATTTTACCCGCCGCATACGACAACGCATAACGATATAATGTTTTGTGCCCGCATGTGTAATACGAAAAACATCAAAAAAATATGGAATATGCAATTTACGTTTAATGTCGCACGTGTTTTGAAACATAAAATAATCAAGCATATCAATATTTTTCTTTATACTGTGAAATCTGTTTACAGAATGCGTTATTTCTTTGGTATATAACAAATCGCGTCGTTTTACCCATGCAGACAAATTATCTTTGAGCAGGTGTTTTTTTACATCGCGCAGATTATTTTTACGCTCTGTGGTTGATTTTATTAATTTATATGTGCGTTTAACTAATTCGGAAACTGTATTACAATACGCAATAGATTTTGTAATGTAATCAAGTTGTCCCGTTGGACATTTTAGGCTTAAAACCGGTTTTGTGGCGGATACTGCATCCAATAATGCGGTTCCGCCACTGAATGGAAAACTGTCGATAACAACATCTGCACAATTAAGATATTGGATAAACTTATCGTGTGGCATTACCGAAAGATTGATAATATTTTTATCAGGAACATTATTCAATGTTGGACCAACCGCAACGATTATAACATTTGGAACGTGATTAATAAGTTTATTTACAAATGTATTGAAATTCATATTTAACAGTGGTCTGAATTTTTGAGCCGAACCAGCAGTAAATATAACTGGGCGATTGATTGGAATACCTAAATTTTGTTTCAACTTTGTTATATTGTTATGCACCTGTATTGGGTTGGATTCAATTATTAATGGCATATAAAAAGAATTTTTAACCCCGCGGTATTTTTCGGCAATTTCACGACCAAAATCACGAAAACTTATAACACAATCTGAAATTGATACGCCAATCCAGAACCGGTGATCCGCATGATTAAACAGGTATACTGGCCGCGTAAAATCGTTTGTGCCAAATGCAATAATTGGAATATAGTCATCCATATGAATATGCAAAATTATTCGTTCATATTGCGATGCAATTTTTCGTAATTGTAATGCGCGTTCTATATCGGTTGCCGTTTCATCTGGTATTATAATTTCGCCATTGTGTTCAGATACAGCGGATTTAACTGTATTTGGTATTTCTGTATTCCGTGTTAAAAATAAACTGTTCTTTTGTCCAGGCGTCGCATTTTTAATCCAACGTTCCAATATTCGCGTATGCCCCCCCGTTTCATACAATTCGCTGGCTACATGTAACACTGAATTTGGAATAACATTTGATGACAACGGAACAGAATTGTTTTGTGCAATTTCAATAAACACTGATTCTATATCATATGACGAATAATATCGTGTTGAACCATTATTTGCGATTTTTAATGCCTGTTTCGCATATTTCAACCGCCGTGACAGCGATTTTGATTTTTTTATTTTATTTATCATGTGTTCAAACATGGTGCATTGTTTATTAACGCCACGTTTCATGTTTTTTTCAGTAAACAAAATATCATCAATCGTCATTTTTTTATAATTTTGCATGCAGTAATTTCATCTTTATGTAATCTTTGAAACGGTGTCGTACCGACCCTACAAAAATTAAACACGATAAAAATTTTAATGTTTTATACAATGCATAAGATGTGCGTTCGTGTAATGTACGTTTCTTTTTTATTTTAGCAAAGTATTTATTATTTATTTTTGCATCACCCATTGTGATAGTAATATCATCAACGATTTTGTCATTTATAATCAAAATATGATTATTATGATAATAAGCAATACTTTTATTTTGGACAAATTCCATAGCCAACATAAAAACATCACAATTATTAAACTTTTTACTTAAAATCGCATAGTACGATTCTATTTCTTGCGGGGTATGATGTTTGTCGCGACTCCACCACACAAACAATACACGATGTGCGGATTCAATTGTTTGATAAAGTCGTTGAATACGGCGATTGTATTTTTCCCTGACCATGGCAAAAGAATCATCTAAACCAACCCCCATTGGAAAATCGTGATAGAAATAAAAGTCTGTATTTCTGTCTTCGTAATAATCACAATTTTTTTCGCTGTCTTTGGGGTGCGGGATTTGATACATGTTTTCACGTTCCAAAAATCCGTGCAAATCATCATTGATTAAATCAACACGGGTTTTCAACGATGCCTTGGTCAGCCAATCGAACGGGTATGATGCATTCTGCAACGCGAATTTGCGCAGATATGATGAACATGCGCAATCTTCGCCCAGTGATACAATCAAATCAAATCGCGTATTAAAAAGCATTTATAAGCCTTACGATTTCTGTAACCTCGTCATCCGTCAATACTGGCGACATTGGAATAGACATGATTGTGCGGTGAATTTCTTCGGTAATCGGGAACGATTGGTTGTTCCATTCAGCGTACGCACCCTGTTTGTGTGGTGCGGTCGGATAATGAATGTTTGTTTGCACCCCGTTATCGTTCAGGTATTTGCACAATTCATCACGATTTTCCGTGCGCAATGCGA
>CALYRP010000104.1 GCA_945483255.1 uncultured Pseudomonadota bacterium | reverse complement strand
CTTCGACCATATTTGCATAATTAGAAGTATCACTGAAACGAGACGCCCAAACAATAGTATTTCCATTACCAATATTATTAATTATACACGCTTTGCGTTCTGCTTCGCGCATATCGACTTTTGTTTCTTCTTCTTCAACTGTTTGTGTGGTTTTTACCGTACCGGTTACAACCCCCATGCTATTTAATTGATTAATTGATGCCGTATAACGTGGTGCAGCCATAATTTTATTAGACATTGCCGGACGCGCATTATTTGCAGCAAATACCCCACATGTAACCATTGACAAAACCAAAAATGATACGAAACCTTTCATACTCTATTCCCTCTTTATAAGTGATATTATATCACAAAAACGATAAAAAAACAAATACTATGTTTATTTTTTCCATTTCCATTCTATTTTCGATTCTTTGCCACTGAAAAGGCGTAAAATATTTTCACGATGCCGAACAAAGCACAATATTGCAATGGCCAAGAACGCAAACCCTACACTCCTTTCAATAATAAATCCGAATATTGGCATCAGAGTAAAAACAACCAAAGCCCCGGCTGATGAATACCCCAATCCCAACGCAACAAGCAACCATTCAATACCTTCTACAATAAAAAGCACAGGATTCATTGCCAATAAAACCCCAAAAAGTGATGATATCCCCTTGCCACCATGGAATTTTAACCAAACAGGAAAACAATGCCCAACAATCGCAACAAAACCACACCATGCAGCGAAACCTTCGCCACCGACATAACGACCGATTAAAACCGCGATTATAGCTTTCAGCATATCAAGAATCCATGTTAATCCGGCCAATCGCAATCCACCAACGCGCATAACGTTTGTCGCACCAATATTGCCAGAGCCAACCTTGCGAATATCACCTTTGTTAAAAACCTTTGTAACGATTAAACCGAATGGAATTGAACCTAAAAAATAAGCCAATATTAAAGAAAAAATGTATATCATTGTTATTTTCCCTTGATTTTGTGTTTGTTTTCTATAAAATAACAGAAAACCATATAAAATAAAAGGAAAATAAAGTGGCAAACCATAAATCATGTAAAAAAAGAATTTTAGTTACGGCTAAAAAGAATGAAATTAACACCGCTCGTCGCAGTGCTGTTAAAACAGAAACAAAGAAAGCATTGAAAGCAATTGAATCTGGCGATAAAGCCGCCGCAGTTGCAGCAACACGTTCTGCAGAAAGCAAAATCATGAAAGCTGCGGGCAAAACAATGTCCAAAAAGACTGCATCTCGCAAGGTTTCACGTCTTGCAAAGAAAGTTGCAAAAATTGCTTAATTAAAAATTCTTAAAAAACACCCACGATTGTGGGTGTTTTTTTATAAATCATAATTTATTTTAATTCAATGGGGCGCCCCAATGTTGTTGTATACTGCGTTCTGCATCCATCGGGCTGACCAAAACTTGTGGTGTCAAGATAACAACCAACACTTCACGTGACGCAGCTGTTTCGCGTGATCCAGACAACGCCATGAAATCTGCATCACCCAGGCCGTATCTTGTATCATCATTCTTTTGTTTTTCAAATCCAGATACAACCAACATTTGACCAGATTCCATGATAACCTCTTGCATGAACGAACGTTCTTCTACTTCTGGTAATTGCAGGGTTACCGCACCAATTGTTTGGGTTGACATTTTCAACAATTCACGAACAGACATCTTGAACAAAAGCAAGATTTTTCCGTTTTCCAAAACATTTGGTAATAATTGCATTGAAAATCCTGTTTCCAAATCATCTTGGTCAACGGTACTGGATTCAACAGTTGTAAATGTACGCGATTCGAAACGTTTGATATAACCTGTGGATTTTGTATTTGTAACCGGCGCAACACGATTATTACGTGTTGTAACACCAACATTTGTCACCAAAGAAACCTTGCCTTGCTTTGCCAATGCTTCAATCAAAGCATTTGATCCCGCGGCACGCGCCAACGAACCGTTACGAATTTGATTGTCGGAATATGTTCCAGTTAATCCCGTAACAGCATCAGCAACCGTATTAGACAAAACAGCAACATTCATAGAAGACGCTTCGGTTGATGCAAGATTATTCTTTGGATTTGCAACAATATTCAATCCAGATGTTGAATTAATCGCTGCCGCCAAATTCAAACCAAATGCAGATTCATTAGATAAAGAAACTTGCAATACCTTGACATCAATTGTTACTAATTGGGAAAGTCTTTTGTTTTGTTTTGCGATATATTCACCGACACGATTCAAAATCGATGGTGCCGCAGTCACAGTAATTGTTCCCAAACTGCGCGATACGGTAAATTGAGCGTTTTTAGAATTGTTAATAATAGAATTGATTGTCGCTTCGACTTCGTCCCATTCTTTTAATGTAGATTCCAAAGATACCTGATTTCCAGAATCTGTTTGAACAGATGATTGATAAGAAACATCTGTCCCCAGCGCATACAATGTATATGTACGCGTTTCTGTTTCATAGAACACGACTGAATCTTTGTCATAATACCACAACAAATCTAAATCTGTTGCAATCTGTGATAACAATCCAGACAATTTTCCAGTATATGCGACATCAACCGTTTTGCGCAATTTTTCACCATCAACCTGGCTGTCTATTTTCACAGGAATTCCAGTAATTGAATTAATATCATTTGCCAAAACTTGCAATGTAACAGGTTCATTTAATAAAATTGTAATGCCTGTATCTGTTTCGAATTTGGATGGCAAATTATTTTTATGTTCTAATAATGTTGATTTATTTCCCAACCAAACGCCTGCGGACATAGAAACAGTATCACGACTCGTGACTTTGGCACGTGGGTTTTTCTCCATTTCAAAAGCT
>CALYRP010000103.1 GCA_945483255.1 uncultured Pseudomonadota bacterium | reverse complement strand
AGCTCATAAAATAAAAGTAAGACAAAAGGACGAAGAATTATGGATGCAAGGCATGTACATATATGAGTCACTTTGTAAGGTTTCTCCTATATTACATGCTTTTTCTAAAAAGGGAACAAAACCTCTACCTTATTCTGAAAAGCCTTATTTATCAGATGTTGAAAATGTCAAAACAGAAGCAGAAAAGGAACAAGAAGTTAAGAATGCACAATTAATTGCTAGATTACATTTTGAACAATGGGCTAGACAGACTAAAGAAAGATTTAAAAATAAACAAGGAGGTGATTAACCTTGGAAACAACAATGGATACATTGATGATTACAATTGAAAGTGCATCAAAAGACGCTAGTAAACAAGTTGATAATTTGATTACAAAGTTAGGTCAGTTACAAACTGCATTAAAAAATGCATCCGGTCAATCAAAAAATTTATCGAATTTATCATCTTCACTAAAATCAGTAACATCTTCTTCTGGTGTAAAGTCACTGGGTAAAGATTATGGTACATTGAGTGAACAATTGGAAAAACTAGGTCTAAACATGAAAGATTTAGGTGATCCTATAAAGACGATTGAAAGTGCTGATAATGTGACAAAAAAATATAAAACATCAACTGGGCAATTGGTAAACATATTTGAAAAAACAAGCAATAGTGGAAATAAAATAAAGGTTACACTTACAGAAGTAGCCGATTCTACAAAAAAAGGTAGCAGTGCATTCGATTTATTACAATCAAAAATATCTGGTACAATATTAAAAACAAAGTTATTTGTGAGCGGATTAACAGGATTAATAAAAGGTGTTGTATATTTTACACAAAAAGCAGCTGATTATGAAGAATCATTAAATTTGTTTACGGTAACTATGGGCGATCAAGCTAAACAAGGTGTAGAATGGTTGGAAAAATTTAGTAATGCTTTGTATTTAGATCCAACCGAAGTTATGCAATATATGGGTTCTTTTAATTCCTTAATAAAAGGACTAGGAACGGCTAGTGATAAAGCTTACTTGATGAGTAAAAACCTAACACAACTTACGTACGATTTGGCGTCATTTAAAAATATAAAACCAGAAGTAGCTTTCCAAAAATTACAATCTGCAATATCTGGAGAAATCGAACCTTTACGTAACGTAGGTGTTGCTTTGTCGGAAAACACATTACAAGAATTAGCATATTCTTTAGGATTAGAGGCGAATGTAAGAGATTTGACAGAAGCGCAAAAAGCACAATTACGATACATTCAAATAATGAAATCGTCAACAGAATGGCAGACAGATATGGGAAGAACATTAGTTACTCCCGCCAATGCGTTACGTATATTAAGACAAGAATTTACTATGCTGGGCAGGGCTGTCGGTAGAATCTTTATACCAATGATTATGGCTGCTATGCCGTATGTAATCGCATTATCACAATTATTGACAGATTTAGCCAATAGACTTGCTAGTTTTTTAGGATATAAAATTACCGATGTAGATTATTCTGGATTGACAAATGGCTTAAAAGATTTATCGGATGGCGTATCAGACATTGGAAATTCTGCCGATAAGACAAAAAAGCAATTAAATACAATGTTAGCACCATTTGATGAATTAAATGTAGTACAAGAAAAAGTTGAAAAGAGTGGTTCTGGATTAGGAGATTCATTATTGGGTGGTGATTTAGGACTAGATTTACCAGAATATGATGCGTTGGCAAATTTAACAAAAGACATGGACAAACGTGTTGAAAATGCTAAAAAGAACTTGAACAAAATTAAAAATATTGCGATTGCCATAGGTAGTGCCATAGGACTTTGGAAACTTGCTGATTTTATCGGTGGAATAGAAAAAGCCACTACATTATCAAAAGGATTAAAAAAAGCAATTCTTGGAATAAGTTTAATCGTCGGTGGTATTGCAATAGGGAACATTGGTGATCAAGATATAAAAAATAAAGATACATTCCTAAAAGGTGTCGGTGAACAACTTGGGGGTTCTCTTGCTATCGCTGGTGGCGTCTGGTTATTAACAGGTAATTTACAACTTGGTTTATTAATAGGTGCTATAACTTTAAGTTTTCATGGCGTACAAACGGCTATGCACGGGGATAGTCCATTAGTAGGAATAGGTGAAATGTTGGCAGGTGTGTTCGGTACTTCTGCCGCAACATTTGCTATTGGCAAAAAAGCCGGTTTGGGTTTAACAGGAAATATAACAATAACACTCGCTGTTACCGCTGTATTGGTTTGGGGAACGGTCATTCAAGAAATTCAAGAGTTGGCGGATATGAAACCAACAATAGATGAATTAGAATATGGTATATCCCACATGTTTGATGATGTTCCTATTTTAGGTGATACGATTGATTGGCTAGGAGAAAAAGGTGCAGATGTATTTGGTGGTTTAAAAGATACCTTTGAAGAGTTGAAAAACGGATTATCTGTGGGTAAAAATAATATGGAGAGTAGTTTAAAAGAATTAGGTGAGAGTTGGGACAATTTTTGGGTAAATGTTGGAAATACATTTGATGCAAAAAAACAAGAGTGGTCTCAAAAATGGAACGATTTAAAAGACAATACAAAAAACACATGGGATGAATTATGGGTAAACGTTGGAAACACATTGGACAATTCAAAATCAAAAATAACTCAAAAATGGGATGACCTAAAAGTTGCGGCAGGTGATACGTTTAGTAATATAAAAACGAGTATTACAACAAAATGGTCTGATGCAAAAAGTTGGTTATCAAACAACATTGGTAGTAAAAAAACATGGTCGGATAGGTTTGGAACAATATTGTCTGGTGCTAGTTCTGTTTTAGACAATTTAAAAACAAAATTTAGTAATTGGAAAGCTAAACTAAAAGCCCCACACATGACATGGGATTCTGACGGATGGAAAGCAACTGGTACGTTGAAAAAAGTGTTGAGTACGTTGAATTTGCCTACAACATT
>CALYRP010000102.1 GCA_945483255.1 uncultured Pseudomonadota bacterium | reverse complement strand
AAAATTATAATGGAATCAGATTAGTATAAAAAGATATTTCCACGAAGTACGATTTCTAAAAGCAGATCTACAGCTAGCGACTTTAATACAACATCACATGGCGGAAGGTATACTTCATCCGTAGATGGAACCATGACTGGACGCGGTGGTAATGTTATTATTATTGATGACCCGATAAAGCCATCTGATGCTAATAGTGAGACAGCTTTGAACAAAGTAAATGATTGGTATAAAAGCACATTACTTAGTCGTTTAGACGATCCACAAAATGGCGTAATTATATTGATTATGCAGCGAGTTCACGAGAATGACTTAACTGGATACCTTTTAGAAAGTTCAGATGAATGGACACATATAAAGATGCCAGAAATCGCTATAAATAACGAGACTTGGCATGTAGGTAATAAAGTATACAGACGTGCGATAGGCAGACCACTTAATGCCCGCCGAACGGATATAGCAAATATAGAAACCAGGCGAAATGAACTTGGTTCATACGTGTGGTCTGCACAGTATCAACAAGAACCTTGCCCGGCGGAAGGCGGTATCATCAAAGAAGAATGGTTGCATTATTACTCCAATGAGCAAGCCAGTCACATAGATGAGCGTAAATACCAACAAATCTTTATCAGTTGGGATACCGCTAACAAAGCTGGTGTTAATAATGCGTATTCGGCATGTTGTGTTATGTTACGTATCAAAGATCGTGCTCAAACCTACTTATACTTACTAGATGTTATTCGGGGTAAATGGGAAATGCCAGAGCTAGTTCGCAAAGCCCAAGAAATATATAACAAGTGGAATATGAATAATACTGCCGTTTTCTTAATAGAAGACCAAGCCAGTGGGACACAGTTAAAACAAATTCTATCCAGTGAAGCAGATCCAAACGGTTATCCTTATCGGGTAGAAACCGTTAGACCGACAACAGACAAAGTATCTCGGGCGATTGGTGCAAGCGCCTATATAGAAAATGGAACTATCTTGTTTCCTGATAATTCTCCTGTTTGGTGGCCAGAATTCAAAAAAGAACTATTAGGATTCCCAGGCACAAAATATAAAGACCAGGTAGACTCTTTAAGTCAGATCATAACATATTTGCATGAGAACACTGAATAATTTTAACAAGAAGCTGTTTCAAATTGGTCTACAATTGCAAGTAAATCATCTGGAACATATTTACGGGCGGTTTGTATCATGCTATCTGGAATACCATAGTATGCCTCTGCAACCGCCCCAGTAATTGCACCAAGTGTGTCAGAATCACCACCAATTGAAATTGCATTACGCACTGCATCTTCAAAAGATTCTGATTCAATGAAACATTGCAACGCCTGTGGGACGGTGCCCTGACACGAGCCATCCCAGCTATAGTTTTCTTGCAATTCTTTAACGCTGGCGCACCAGTCATAATAGTTTTTAGTTATATATTGGGCGATTTCACTTTTGTCTTTACCCATACGCGCTAAATAAACCGCAACGGCTGTTGCTTCGGCGCCTTTGATACCCTCTATATGGTCGTGACTAATCGATGTAACCATGTATGACAGACGTTTTACTTCACTGATACTGTTGCCAATCCAACCAACAGCAGATACGCGCATTGCAGCACCATTACCCCAACTGTTATACGGCTCAGATTCTTTATTAAAAAGCCATTTCGCAAAACCAAATCCATATCCCATATTTGGGTGCTTAAACCCTATTTGTCTCATAGATTGAATTGTTAGTTGTTGCAAGTTGCCACCATCATGTTTCCATTTCATCAAAGCATCGGCAACGGCAATCGTCATACAGGAATCATCAGTAATATAACCATTCATAGGAAAGAATGGGAATTTCTTTGTTTTTATGTTAGAGAACTCATAAATAGAACCCACTATATCACCAATAATCGCACCCCAAAGCATAGTCATTCCTTTACAAACAAACTCTTTCGTTCAAATCGTTTATAAATCCAGATATTGCCTGTCTGCATTTTTCCGACATATCCTGTTTATAAGTATAATATAAAAATACAGAATGGCTTACTTCTTGTCTATTATAAATTTTGGTGTTCGCACAAATGCGACGTGTCATATCGTATTTATCCGATGCAAGACCAATCACATCATTACTAAAATGATCGAACCATAAAATGCTACCTTTATCAGCTTTAGCACATTCAGGAAAATCTTGAAACGATGATTTTTCTACTATTGGTTCTTCTTGTTGATTTACAGAACTTTGTTCATTAGCAATTTGGCAACCACACAACAATAAACACAATAAACGTTTTTTCATTTATACCACCTCTTGTAGAAATTTGTATAATTCTTTGCATTTTGATTTTTTGAAACGATTTCGACTTTTATAAAATAACTTATAATCTTTCAGTTGCGGAACTTCGCGTATCCAATGCGAATAGTAATATCCAAACACAGGGATGTTTTTATACATAAATTTACTTAATAATTTTTTGTTTTCTGATAATGCATTCTTGGCATAATCTGTCCATTGATTGTAATTTGGTATCAAAGAGACATCGCGTGTATGATATGGGTAATATTCTAACACTAAGACATCAGATGATTTTAAATTTACCTGCTTAAACACATTAAAGAAATCGTCCCACCAACCGTTGTATTCCTGCAAGCCGTCCAAAGGCATGCCGGTTGGGGCATAGCACCCGTCTGCCCGCATTGCGTATTCCGGCAATCGTTTTGACCACTGCGGATTACCACCCGGATTCCATAACAATATGACAAGGCGTGGATTTCTGTCGTTACCCAAACGCACCACGGGCAAATCGTATAAATCTCTACTCATATTGCATTCCATACAGTAAAATTCATGTGAAAGATTTATATAAAAATTCTGCAAGAACCCAGCGATAAAATCAATAAAAAATGTCCCCAGCGGGACATTTTTATTACTGGCGGATGGGGAGGGATTCGAA
>CALYRP010000101.1 GCA_945483255.1 uncultured Pseudomonadota bacterium | reverse complement strand
CTGAACCAACATTGCGTATGTATATAACGGAACGTGGTGTGAAAAGTTTCTTTGTGCGTAAACGCGTTAATGGTCGTGATAAACGTATTATTATAGGTAAATACCCAGAAACAGATATCGAAGATGCACGTGCCAAGGTCAATGATGTTTTGAATGCTGTTTCACAACCAATTCCTGTTCGTCGTAAAAAATTATTGTTCAAAGATTTTGTTAATTTTTACCTTGAACACAAGGTGCGCCGCAGTGAAGATTCTTTGATTAAATTAAAACGTGCAATAAATTTACATTTTAAAAATTTGTTTGAAAAAAATATCCAAGATATAACAACAAGCGATTTAAAAAAAGTCTTGGATAATATTAGTGGTCGCGCAATGGCGTTGCGCATGCAAGAATTATTGCAAAGTATTTTTAATTATGCGATTGATATGGGATACTTAAAAAATAATCCTGTTGATGAAATTGAAAAAATTATTGTTGTCAGACGTGAAAGAAAATTAACAAAATCTGGATTGAAAAAATTATTATCAGTGATAAAAAAAGAAAAAGATATTAATTTGCGTGCTGCGTTTTTAATGTTGATTTACGGGTTTAAGCCAAAAACTAAAGTGTTTAAAATGCGATGGGAAGATTTAGATTTTAATCATGATATGTGGGATGAAATGCCGTTGTCAGACAGGGCAATATTGTTATTGCAAGATTTACCACAAGATGGCGAATGGGTCTTTATGGGACGCGGTCGATTCCATTTAATCGATCCACGTGTTGCATGGAAACGTATTGTGACGAATGCTGGGGTTCCATATGTTACAATGGATGATGTGTATAAATTTTTAACACATGCATTGGTTTGGAATCCTGACAAAGATAATTTGCGCAATAACATGAACGATTTGTTGGATGAATTATTCACATAATACTTTTTTTATAAAAGTCAACACTTTGTTATCGTTTGTTATAATTCCTTGACATGCTTTCTATAAAATGGTATTTTGTTATAACAAGGCGCGATTTAAAAAGGGCCAGCAGATTAACATAAATAAAGGATATAAAATGTCAACTTTTGAAAAAGTAAAAAAAATTGTACACGACAAATTGGGTGTTGAAGAATCTAAAATCACAGAAACATCTTCTTTTGTAAACGATTTGGGTGCAGATTCTTTGGACGTTGTTGAATTTGTTATGGAAGTTGAAAAAGAATTTAACATCACAATTCCTGATGAAGAAGCAACAAAATTAACAACTGTTGGCGATGCTGTTAAATACATTGAAGCACATATAAAATAATTGTGATTTCACAGTTTTGATTTAAAAAATACCACCTGATTAGGTGGTGTTTTTTTATGTCGTTGATTTAATAAATATTTTATTGTATGATTTTTCCAACAAGATAATAAAAAGGAATGTTTATATGAAAAAAGTTGTTATCACAGGTATGGGAATTGTTTCACCAGTTGGAACCGGAATTGATTATGCATGGAAAAATTTATTAGATGGAAAAAGCGGTATTCACAAGATTACTGAATTTGATACAGAAGAATTGGCATCAAAAATTGCAGGCCAACCACATCGTGGAACAGAACCAGGTGATTATAACCCGGATGTTGCTGTTGATCCGCGCGAACAAAGACGTATGGAAAATACTATATTGTTCGGTTTAACCGCAGCAGCAGAAGCAATTAAAGATGCAGGTCTTGAAGATTATCAAGGCAACAAAGAAAGGGTTGGTGTTTCAATCGGCAGTGGTGTTGGTGGTATTTCAACAATTGCAGAAACCGATTTAGACATCATTGCAAATGGTTCTCGTCATGTAAGTCCTTTCTTTATTCCTAAATCTGTTGTTAATATGACATCTGGACATGTTTCAATAAAATATGGATTCGGTGGTCCAAATATTGCAATGGCAACCGCATGTGCAACAGGTGCGCATTCCATTGGCGAAGGCGCAGAAATAATCAAACGTGGCGATGCAGATATTATGATTTGTGGCGGAACAGAAGCACCTGTATGTCCATTGGCGATGATTGGATTTTCTGCGATGCGCGCATTAAGTACACGTAACGATGATCCAGAACATGCATCACGTCCATGGGATAAAGACAGAGATGGTTTTGTTATGGGTGCCGGTGCTGGTGTTTTGGTATTGGAAGAATATGAACATGCCGTTGCGCGTGGCGCAAAAATTTATGCCGAAGTCGCTGGATTTGGTATGACCGCAGATGCGTATCATATCACAGCCCCAGCACCAGAAGGTGTCGGTGGCAAACGTGCAATGTTGATTGCTTTGGACAAAGCGGGATTAAAACCATCTGATATTGATTATATTAACGCACATGGAACATCAACTGGTTTGGGTGATGTTGGTGAATTAATCGCGGTCAAAGAATTATTTGGTAATGGTAATACATGCATGTCATCAACCAAATCAATGACAGGGCATTTATTAGGCGCAGCTGGTGCAATCGAAGCAATATTCTGTGCATTGGCGATTCGTGATAATATTGTTCCACCAACAATTAATTTGGAAAACCCAATTGATGAAGTAGGTGATTTTAATTTGGTGCCAAATGTTGCACAAAAACGCGAAGTAAATGCGGCATTATCTAATTCGTTTGGTTTTGGGGGGACAAACGCCAGTTTAATTTTGAAACGCATTAAATAATGTGTTTATAAAAAGAAAAGGAAAGGGCGATGTCAGATAAACAACAACTTGCAAATGCAAGGACAGAAGTAGATTCATTAATTCAATCTGGTGCTAAAATTTCTTTGGCAAACAAAGATACCTTTTATCTTTATTCCACAGACAAAACTTTGTTGGCAACAATTGATTTATTTCAATATGAACAATCTAAACCAAAATATACAATTTTTATTGATGGGTTACCAACAACACGTAAGTTTGATAAATCAAATGATGAATGCAAAAGATTATATAATTATGT
>CALYRP010000100.1 GCA_945483255.1 uncultured Pseudomonadota bacterium | reverse complement strand
ATTGGATAATGCTGTTATGTAATATTGGTTCCCAAAATTTTTTCCAAATTTTTCTGAATGTTACTGACATAAAATTCCTTTTTTTGTATATAAAATTTTACCAGAAAAAAGCCAATTTGCAAATTTTAACGCATGTGTTGACAAAATGTTTTTTTATACTATATTAATAGTATTGGGGGTGCAAATATGCAAACAAGACAAAATATAAGAATTGTTCCAATTTTTAACCAGGCTGCAAATCCAAAAATTTGGGCCGATTTTACGCGTCTTGAAATGTTATGTGATACGGTAAAATATGGTTATCATTCAGATGACAGCGATAAAAAACGCATATACGAAGGTCATATGGACAATTGGACATACAAAAGATATAATTTCGCCTTTGCGGCATATGATGAAAATATTATGGTCGGGTTTGCCAATGGATTCTTGGAAAACAGATCCGAAATGTATTTGCGAAATTTATATGTTAACCCACAATATAACGGAATTGGTATTGGTAAAAGGTTGTTGGAACAAAGTGAACGTGTGGCAAATTTGGTTGTTTCAAATATGTCTGTTATCTCTTTGAATGGGGCTGTGTCTTTTTATGAAACATGTGGATATGAAAACCCAGATAATCGTTATATGCTAAAAAAATTACCACAAAATTTAATAGGTGTCGTTCCTGTGTTCAAAACTTTGTTGGGGGGTATGCGCGCAAAGATAAAAGCACCATATGATAGAAAATTGGTCAGACAATGTAAAAATCAACCGATTTTCGTTTATGTAACACCAGATCGCGAAATAGACGGTGTTGCAGTTCGTACACCAGACAAAGAAATAAAAATCTGGATAAATGAACGTAATCGTGGCATGATTGATTTTTATAGAAAACAATTAATGCAAGCATTTGAAAAAGTTAAATAAAAAAACCACCCAAACGGGTGGTTTTTTATTTTTACATCATGCCTGGCATTTGTTGTGATATTGGATTTGATGTTTTTTCTTCTGGGATTTCAGACATAACTGCGCCGGTTGTTAACAACACGCCCGCAGTTGATGCGGCGGCTGTGATAGCGGTCTTTACAACCTTGGCAGGATCGATAATACCTGATTTCATCATATCGACATATTCACCAGTTTGTGCATTATACCCAAAATTATAGTCATTATTTTCCATAATCTTGCCAACGACTATTTCGCCTGACACGCCTGCATTTTCAGCAATCTGCATGCACGGTGAAACGATAGCACGACGAACAATATCAATACCAACATTTTGGTCTTGGTTTGCCCCCGTTAAATCTTTCAATGATTCAACCGCACGAACCAATGCGACACCGCCACCGGCAACAATGCCTTCGGCAACAGCAGCGCGCGTGGCAGCCAATGCGTCATCAACACGATCTTTCTTTTCTTTGACTTCAACTTCGGTCATGCCGCCAACATGAATAACAGCGACACCGCCAACCAATTTAGCCAATCTTTCAGCCAATTTTTCACGGTCGTATTCACTGGTCGTATCCGCCAATGATTTGCGGATTTCATCAGCACGTGCATTTATCATATCGGCATCGCCATTTCCGTTAACCAACAATGTTTTGTCTTTGGAAACAACAACGCGTTTTGCGCCACCCAAAACAGATTGATTAATGTTTTCGAATGTCATACCCATATCATCGGATATTACAGTCGCGCCTGTAACAATCGCAATATCTTTCAGCATTTCTTTGCGGCGATCACCAAAACCTGGTGCTTTGACTGCGCAAACTTTTAATCCACCGCGTAAACGGTTAAGAACCAATGTTGCCAAGGCTTCTGATTCAACATCTTCGGCAATAATTAACAATGGACGTCCCGATTGTGCGATAGGTTCCAATATAGGAAGCAATGATTGCAAACCTGTGATTTTCTTTTCTGAAACCAAAATTGCCGCATTTTCTAATTCTGCCAACATTTTTTCGCTGTTTGTGACGAAATAGGGTGACATAAAGCCTTGATCAAATTGCATGCCTTCGACGACATCAATTTCTGTATTCAACCCTTTGGCTTCTTGGACAGTGATAACACCTTCTTTGCCGACTTTTTCCATAGCATCAGCAATTTTTTGTCCGATTTCTGAATCGCTGTTTGCAGAAATTGTAGCCACCTGGGCAATTTCAGAAGAATCTTTGACAGGGCGGGCATGTTTTTCAATGTCTTTAACAACGGCATCAACCGCAATATCAATACCGCGTTTAACATCCATTGGATTCATACCTGCGGCAATGACGCGGCGACCTTCGCGGAAAATATTTTGTGCCAATACTGTCGCGGTTGTTGTTCCGTCACCCGCAGAATCTCCGGCGCGTTTTGCAACTTCTTGAATCATTTTTGCACCGATATTTTCGGCGTTGTCTTTCAATGAAACTTCTTTTGCGACCGTAACACCGTCTTTGGTTGCAACGGGTGCGCCATATGCGCGTTCAATCACAACAGTTCGACCCTTTGGCCCCATTGTAATTTTGACCGCGTTTGCCAATTTATCAACACCGGCTGCAAGTTTATCTGTATTAAATACAATATCTTTTGCCATTTTTTATTCCTTTTTATAAAATTCCCAAAATATCTGATTCTTTGATTAATACATAATCATTTCCGTCAATTTTAACTTCGTTTGCAGATGATGCCCATTTTGCAAATAATACGACATCATTGACTTTTACAGACATAGGTATCTTTTGCCCATCATCATATGCACCATCACCGACTGCAATTACACGACCACGGGACGGTTTTTCTTTTGCATTATCAGGTATAATAATTCCACCTGCGGTTTTATTTTCTTCTTCGATTCTTTCGATTAAAACATAATTGTGCAATGGTTTAAACATTTATAAAACTCCTTTGCTATGCGCAAGATATAGATAAAAAATTTTGTTTTTCAAGTCTTGATTTTATGTATATTAAAAGTGTATTATTTGT
>CALYRP010000099.1 GCA_945483255.1 uncultured Pseudomonadota bacterium | reverse complement strand
GTGTGCTCGTGTGGGTGTGGGTGTTAGTGTGCCTTGTGTCCGTGTTTGAGGTGGAGGAGTCTTTTATACTCTGCATATTCTTCTGCGGTCAATGCACCTTTGTCGTTGTTGCACTTTTTGCAGGCAAGGTATATCTGTGATGGCTTTCCCAGTTCTTTTTGTCTGGACTTTGGGGGCTCGTGTTCTTTGGTTGCCTCGGACAATGGAAACGTTTTCAAACAGTACGGACAGACAAAACTGACTTGTTCATTGTATAATTTACGCCATTTGTTCTGTTTTGCCATCACTATATCTCTCTGTAAAAGTTATGATTTCCTATTTTGCATACGAATTTCATTTTATTCGCCCAATCTGGCGTAGATTTGACCGTACACGCAAAGTAATGATCCGCACCATCAACTATGTCGGGCAAATAGTCAAAATACGCTAGCGTAGCAAATTCAACGCATTTTTTCCATATTTCAGATTCCTTGTTCAGACGTGGTAGCACAGTATCGCATTGGTCGCCCTTGTTCCAACAGGAAAACTGGTGCGGTTTTAGGCATACATTGGCAAGTGAATGCACATTGTTGATGCGTGAATACCACTTTTTACGCCTGTATCTGTTCACAATTACGCAGGCAACCGCTTGCAATCCGTGATCCCCCTCGCCTCTTGCCTCCATATATAGGGTTTTGGCAACGATGTCTATGTCCCTTTTCTTACTCATTTTGTAAAATCCCTTTGACTGTTTCCTCAATTTCAATCATTTCCTCTGGCATAACGTTGCGTGATAGTTCACGCATCGCATAATTTAGTGCCTTTTGGTATCTTCGCAGCATTGTTTTATTCATTTTTTCCACCTTTTAATCGGTTAAACAACAAAATCAGCCCTGCCACCCCGACAGCAAATGCAAAACAATAGAAAATATAGTTATTCTTGCCTGTTTCTGTGGTCGTGTTTTGCGTTGGCATCGCCTGTGCCTCTTGTTTTGGTTGTGTGGACAGATCCGAATTACATACTATTGAATCTTGTATGATAATAATAGGTTGATTTTTTGAATCCAATGGTGTATAATTCTCTTGCTCTGGCGTTTTAGCACAGCCTAATAAAGCCAAAACTACAAAAACTTGTTTCATTTCTTGTCCTTTTATTAGCAGAAAGCCCCTATACGGGGCTTTTATTATTCTGCTTTTTCTTCTTTTTTAACAAAAACATTTGCTATTTCAGCAGCACCAACAGCACACGTTGTTATCAGTTCTGGGGTTTCCTTGATTTCGTCTTTGATTTCAGTGATCCCCTCAACAGCAGCAACGAATTTCGGCATCAGTGCCATATAATCGCCCTTGTTCTTGATGCAATCGCATAATTCAGCAGTAAATGTAAAAATTTCGCTGATTTCTTTCAAGACAATAATTTCTTTATTGGTCTTTGCCATCTTTCTTCCTCCATTTTTTTATGTTAGTTATTGTTCGTGATGCGAACCTGATAAAATTCCATAGCCAATCGCACGCTTTATTTCCTGCGATTACCCATAAAATCAGAAATAAAAACAACGGCAACACAAAAATCAGCCGTTTAACAGGCGGTAGTTTCCAAACTTTTAAGATCCATCTCAATGCCGCCATTTGTGCATATCTTCGTTCCAACCCTCTGCTACGCCATTACCACCATTTCTGCGATAAACAGAGTATGTTTCTGTCCAGTATTTCCAATCAATGTCTGATACAGTGCGTGTTTTCTGTGATCGTTTGTGCATTTCGCACAGCACTTGCCGCATCTGGATCACGATTGCCTCTTGGTGTAAAGAAAGAGTACCACTTATTTGTCGGACAGTTTTTATCAAATATAACACACACAATAATGTCAAAATACAAACAATCGGGGTCTGCCCATTTGTATGTTTTAATATTTCAACAAATCCCTCCAACATATTAACTCCTCTCTTCGCTTTAACCATATCAAAAAATGAAAAAAATTGCAATATAAATAAAAACAACCTCTTGTGAACACAGAAACAAGGGGTTGTACTCCTTAACAATAAAGAATATTGCATATTATATCATAAATCAAACACAATGTCCAGACCATTTTGCTGATGCCAGCAATATGGTTATCTGCTTTTTTGCTTTAATGTTGCAGATTGTAATTCCCCAATCGTTATATTAGGGCGATTTGTAATTTTTATTTCTGGCATTACTGTATATTTATTATGCTCTTTTTCCAATCGTAAATTTACCTCGCCAAATCCAGATAATGCAGTATGTCCATAAAAACGTTCAGCAAAATTTACATTATAATCAATGGTACGACCTGTTTGGTATGATGGCGTTTGTATGCATTGTCTGTTTTTCAACACTACATTTCCTGCTGCATCAACAAACATTATCGGTGCACTATAATCAATAATAGAATTATGCTTATGCCCAATCCAAATTAAATCCGCATTTACACCTTTTACCAAAGAATTAAAATCTAACATACCTTTCGTTGCTGGTGCTGATCCTCCTGCCCCGTGGTGTGCAAATATATCATAATTTGCAACCATTTTGTTAGATTTATTTGTCCAGCAAAAACGTATAAAATTAGCATAATTTCCAACGACAATATTATGATTTGAACCAGAATTTAACATCTTTGCCAAGAGATCTAATATATCTATACCATTATATTTCAATATGCTTTCTTCGTGATTTCCACGACCAAAAAACAATATCTGTTTCTGATAAGGCTTTAATAACTCATAAACTTTTTCAAGTTTTATATTCAACTGATTATCGCCAGATTCTAACAAAGAATTTACGGCACGTTTTTTATCTGTCCTTATAATACCATCAAAAATATCGCCATCAAATAATATATATCGGTTATCGTTCAAACAATAATTTGCGTGTTCCTCAAATGTTGCCTTATCAAAATTAGGACTATCTGCGTGTGTATCACTAAATAAACCAAGTTTAATAACGCTACCAACTCTTGCATCAGTAGTAAACTGTATTGCCCGCATAATCCCCCCCTTGTTTTCAAAAAAACTATAACATAAAAGACAAAAAAATTCAATAGAAAAACAGACCAAGAATAGGAACAGACCCATCA
>CALYRP010000098.1 GCA_945483255.1 uncultured Pseudomonadota bacterium | reverse complement strand
AAAACAAACACAATTACATTGTCAACAACAGAGATAGCAAGATTACGGCAAGTGCTAAAAGATAGCGAATGTCATCCAGTGCAACATAAGCAAATATTTAAAGATCAGCAAAAGGTTGCATTTGGATTGAATTATAATTGTGCAAAATTCTGAAAAGCATATAGAATATGTTTTAACAAAAAACAACCAGCAGATGCTGGTTATTTTTTGTTGTTTCTAAATATCAATTCTCGTATTTTTTGAAAATGGATCGTAATTTTGTAGCCATTTCGCAATACCAAGCAAAAAATTCCGGCCATGCGCTGGCATCTTTTTTTATGTTGCCAGAACGTTCAAACACAATACGGCAGTCTTTTTCGGCGGCTATCCATTTTAACTTATGCCCAAATTCTTTTTCTATTTCTGCAGAATGTTTTAGGAAGTTTTCATATAATTCTCTATCATTTGAAATATGAACAGCAATACCTATCAAGTGTTTCTTGGTATTTGTTAATAATGAGATATGATAAGAAGAACGTCCTACATTCAGATCATACCAATGTTGTGGTTGTGGGGCGCGTTCAGAAAATAGTTGTGCAAATTTTGTGTTTTTGAAGGCAAAATCAACGAAGGCTTGCCAATAATCTAATTGTATTTTCTTTGTTTCTGTAAGTTCGTCTGTATTGCGCATAGTTTTTGCCCAATTATTAGGGCGTTCTACTATGTTGAATTTAGGGGCGGGGACAGAATCGTTTATCTGCCACAATTCAATTTCTAATAAGAAAAAACCTATGTCTCCAGTTGTGTTATTATTTAGCCATTCAATGGCACGTTTATGCTCCTCTCGGGCCTTTTTTACCAGCCAGATAACGACTTTTGCGTCTTTGCCGGAAGCATAAGTGATGATTTTACCGAGATGATCATGATTTGTATCCTCTAATTGATTTTCTATAACAATCCTGCGGCCAGTATTTTCCTCTGTTGCGTATAAATCTACATTGAAACCACCAACAGATGATTCTGTTTCTTCTAACATAATATTTATGCCAATTGCTTCACCAAGAGCATTTAAATTTTCATCTTCTGCAAGCCACGTTGTAAAATCTCGTGCCTCATGAGGCCATATTTTACGCAAATCGGTAATTTTTTTCATTTTTCCAAGTGATTTTGTAGTCATTTATCTATCCCTAAACTTGTGTTGATAATACTTAATTATAACACATATCAGGATTATTTACTATTTTTATTCTCCAACGAACACGATTCCGAACCATTTGTGGAGGAGCGTTAGGTGGGTTTGGTATGTTGTTGCACTGGCTTGTTCTTGCTTGAATTCGGTGATTTCTTCGGCCGACAGGCCAAGTTCCCGAATAAGCCGATTAGCTAGCCCAATAAGGTAGAAAACGTTTCCTTGGGGGCTTTTCAGGTCAATAACGATACCGGTTGGGTATTTTACCATTTGGGTCTCCTTAGTTATCAGATGTGATTAACACAGTGATCTTGATTTTTGTGTTGTCGTTTATTGTCTGAATCAATCGGTATTGTGCGCTGGTGGGGCAGTTTGGCACGATAACGAATATGTGTTTCGTATCGTGTTCTGCCGCTATGCTCAGTATCTGACCAATATCCGTATCGGTTATTGCGTTGGATAGTGTTATTATCAGGGATTTTTGCTGTTTCTTGCCCATGGTGGTAACAATTTCGAATTTGCGCTTGGTGGCTTTAAGGCGTGCGACCATTTGCACAAACTTATTTTGTATACGGCGGAGCAGCCATGCCTGGCGGCAGGTCAATTTACCGCCGTTTGTGCGACGAATTGCGGCCTGTAGTTCGCGTAAAGACCGACAAGCGGCAAAATATAACATCACAAAATCTGTGCGGTGGTTGGGCAAAATCTCGTCAAAATGCGTATATTTCATAGACAATCCTTTTTAAGGTTGTCGTATTTGGCATAATCTTTCGCCACTTGTCCAGTCATTTGTTGTAAATAAAGGATATTGCTAGTTTTTTAAATTTTTGGTAATTTGGAACAAAAGGTGACAAAAATGGCAGATTATAAAGAATATTTGGATAAAATAAGGAATTCGAAGTTGTTATATTTTGATTCCTTCCCATTGGGCTTAACGTCTTGCGAATATAATGTGAATTTGTTGCTGAATAAAATGGCAGAGGCAAGAAAATCGTATTTATTACTAATGGACAACGAAGTGTTTTCAGATGCTGTATTGATAGCAGGGCATTTGTTAGAGAATGCCGCAGTGATCAATTATATTTCTGCCAGTTTGCAAGAATCGAATACAAAACAAATCAGCAAATATCTGGCACGAGAGACGGCGCAAACCCTATGTGATTTGTTCAAATTTGTCGGTAATGATGATGTAGATGTAGAAACTCAAGAAACAATAGATTTTATAATGGATGATTTTAAGAGTAGGTGCAACATTATTGTATTGAAAAAAGCGGAACAAACACATGAAGAATTGGTACAGGCTATATCGAAAGCAGCGACAAATTCGGAAAAGTTAAAAATTATTAAAAACAATTACGAATTTCCTGTGGTCGAAGATTATTTGAGACCGCTTAGGACAGATTTGTCCAAATTTTATGGGTTTCCAGATATCGATAAAAAACTTGTGTTGTTTTATTCGTCATATTGCAAAATAAAACACTGCGGGGCGGCTATGTATGCGCCAGTTCTATGCGAAGATAGGGTTGTTATGAATAAAAATCAGTACAGAGACCTTAGCCCTATAGTTGTCTGGATGTGTTTGAAATACACAGAAAAGAATATAAAAAATATATTGTCAAAAATAAAACCAGAATTAGGATTAACAACCAAAAACTAGATGTTTTTTATAACGTTTTAATTTATTGGTTTATTGATAAGCGTTGTTATAAATTTGTTAAGTTCCACATCTTCTGAGTCTATAATCTTTTTAACGCGTTCAAAATGTTTTCGCATTTGTTTCTTCAATGTGATATCGCCCATATCGTCAAAGGCTCTATTGACATAGGCCCAGAAAGTTCTTTTGCCTAGGTGTGTGTAATTCCTATATAAACTTCTCCTGTATAGTTTGGTTTTGATTTGTTTGGGGTCTTGGCCAGCTTCGACCAATCGTTTAATTTTGGTTTGTGTTGCTAGTCGCATGGATCTAAT
>CALYRP010000097.1 GCA_945483255.1 uncultured Pseudomonadota bacterium | reverse complement strand
GATAATAACATATCATTAACAATGGGGCGAACATTATTATCTTTGTCCCAAATTTTTTTATCAAGATGTTTATGTAATTTTATTTTCATTTTATTTATTTGTTTTTTTCAGTATATAACACATTAATCGATATCGCAACGGTATTAAATTTAATGGTATTTGTTTACAAAAAGTTATGAAATTTGTTTTATCATTATTTTTTATTGCGTATTTGACAACATTTGGTGTGAGTGTTTTAAAATAATTTTTCCAAAAATCTTTTGATAATATATCATGATTTGTTTTGTAATTATCAATAATATCGTTGATATTTAGTGTTTGTTGGCAAATAACACAGTTTTTCTTTACGATTGTCATGTCTTTGCCCGTTGCAAGAGCGCGTGTTAACAAAGGATGATGATTAACAATATTTATGTTTTTTATAAAATCTTTTTTAAAGCAAAATTCAGACAATAGATTAAAAACATAATTTGTTAAAACTTTTTTATTGCAAATATATTTAAATTTGTATTTTTGTTTTATTGTTTTATTGGTGGATATATATTCTTGTTTTGATTCAAATTTAATAATGTCCGAATTAGTAAAATCTGAAACATAATCAATTGCATCAATTATATCAGAAACAACAATATCTTTGGCATCTAAAATTAAAATATATTCGCCACTTGCACGATTAATGGCATCATACAGTATATTTTGATTTGATGAATCATTTAAAATCTTAAATTGTTTGTTGCCAATAATATATTGGTCAAAGTTTTTAACAGAATTATTAATTATAAAGCATTCCCATGAATCATTATTGCATTGCAAAAGAGATGTTATTGCGGATATATCATAATTTTGTGGGATGATAAATGTTATTTTATTCATAGTTTTTCTTGGGTATTATTTTAGCGAAGATCCATATGTGTGTGTTGAATAATAACAAGGCATGCCAACTGTTTGACCGGCAAAGTTTGTTTCTGGAACATAAATAAATGTTCCGGAAGTGTCTGAAAATTCGTTCATATAACAATCTGCGATTGTGTGAATGTTCCATGTGTCTGCAAAAATTTTGCCTGTGGTATATGTGTCTTCCATGACAGTAGATGCAGCAATCGTTGCATTGCTTGGACATTTCGAGCATACATAAAAGGATTTATCGCTGAACAATTTACCATCGCCATCTGTGCAAAATTTTGTTAATATTTCGTTCCTTGTTGGAACATATGTGTCTTTTCCAACCTGTTTTGGTGTATATTCGCAATTTGTATAATTTTCCCCGACGCAATTTGTAGATTGCATATATGTTATTGTTTCCGTGCCACTAAAAAATTTACGCAAATTCGTCATATTCAATGTGTCGTTGCTGTCCCCATAAGAAAAATAATTTTCGGGTGTTTTAAGCCCTTTTAACCAATTTGTCCCGATAACTTTTTTGTTGCAAGATGCAAGATATTCCCCAGCGTTGCATATCTTTTTCGTCGTGAATTCTTGTTTTTGTTTGACTGGGTCGCGTTCGCAACCATCTTTATCAGTAAGTGGCATTTTTTTTTCGTCAAGAATACGAATATCGGTACTGTTTTGATTGGCAATGTCTGTTATGTGGGTTCCGTCTTCTTTTACAAAATAAAGTGCGCCTTGACCTGTAGGGTTTATATTAGTATTTATAGTAGTATTACAGGTCGCACTATTACTGTCATTGGTATTATAAAAAAACACCATGGTGGCACTGAATATTTTCCACAAAAGATTGCCAATTTTATTCATTTTCCTTCCTTGCGAAATATTCTAGACATTTTGTTTTTTTTTGGCAAGGGAAAAAATAAAAAGTGCTTGCTTTTGCGGTATCGTTTTTTTTATAATTTTCGCAAAGGAGAATTTTATGAAATTATCAAAATTATTATTTGCCGCATTATGTGGTTTGTTTGTTGGAAATGCGAATGCCGCAGATGTTACGATATATTATTCGCCAACATGCCCACATTGTCATCATGCGCGTGAATTTATTGAAAACACATTGGTGTATGAATACGATGATTTAAAGGTAACAGAAATCAATGTTATGAACAAAGATAATCGTCAGGGTTTCGTTGATGCCATTTATAAATGCGGATATCAATCTGGGGGGGTTCCTGTTTTGGTTATCGGCGAAAAATGTTTCCAAGGTTATGCGGACAGTATGCAAGATGAATTACGCGATGCTGTCGAAGCAGACTTGACAGACGAACAAAAAAAATCTGCCGCTGCAAATAAAGCAGAAATGGCCAAAGATAAATCTGCATTTGTTGCCGCGCACAATGACAGAATAAATGCAATATCTGATTTAGATTCTAAAAAAAAAATAAATAATAAATCTGGTTCTTCTGATTTTTGGTTATACGGTTTTATAGTTTTGTTATTTATTGGTTTAGGATTTGCTTTATTCAAAAAACAAAAATAGGTAATATAAATGTTCGATTTAACAATTCTTGATTATATTTATGTCGCGATTATTTTAGCATCGACTGTTTGGGCGACAATTCGTGGCGGGGTTTATGAAACAATTGCGACTTTGTCATGGGTTGTGGCGGCAATATCTGCAAGGTTTGCATCGCCGTATCTGGACGGTTTATTACAAAAATGGTTTGACTTGCCAGATTCAACAGTTATCACTTTGATTGCTTCTTATTTCATAGTATTCTTTGTGATACTGGTAATTGTTGGGTTTATAAATCAAAAAATTCGCGAAAAAATTCAAGACAGTTTTTTATCTGTGACTGATCGGACGCTGGGTGTCGTATTTGGTATCGTGCGCAGTGTTGTTTTGATGGGGTTTGTTTATTGGGGAATATTGTGGTATTATTCTGATGTGCCACGCGGATTGCCAAATTGGGTTGTTAATGCGCGTACGCGTCCTGTAATGCAATTAACAGCGGTTAAAATGGACGATTGGTTCTTCTTTGGTAACAGCAAATTGTTAAAAAAAGATTTAGAACAAGACAGAAAAACACATGAAAACTTGATTAACCCAATGGTTGAAACAAAGAAAAATGATGATACAAAACCTGCAGAAACAGGATATAAATCATCAGAACGTGCAGCATTGGAAAATCAGTTGTTGCAAATTGAATCTGTGGCAAACGCAATACAAGAACAAAAATAATATATGTTTGTTGATATGAATAAGGTCTTGTTGAAAAACAAGACCTTT
>CALYRP010000096.1 GCA_945483255.1 uncultured Pseudomonadota bacterium | reverse complement strand
AATAAAAGCCTGTTGACAGGCGCGTCAAAATTTTACTAACATTTTATGAACGAGAGATATAAACAACATGAAACGGTTTCACCGAAATCTTGACATAATGTCGATATTTACGGCAGTTTTGCTGGGGTTTTGTATTGTTTTTTGGAAAACTTTTTTGAATATTGCAATTACAAATATCTGGCTGAACGGAATTATTATTGGCACAACGATTTTCGGTATCGGACTTTGTTTCGTAAATATTTTTGATTTAATTCCTGAATATAAATGGTTGCATGCTTATTTTAATGGCCGCGCAGATTATGGTTTTTCTCCGAAATTATTGCGCCCTGTGTCAATGGCATTACACAATAAACATATTCATATTACAACAAATACTTTGACAGAATTACTGGATTTGGTTGCATCACGCATCGAAGACAAGCGCGACAATGTGCGTTATATCACAAATACATTGATATTTTTGGGGTTGCTTGGGACATTTTGGGGCTTAATTGTAACCGTTGGTGGTTTTGCAGAATTATTAATGGGCATTGATTTTGAAGATCCATATGTTTTACAAACAATGCAAATTGGTATGGCGGAGCCGTTATCTGGGATGGCAACGGCGTTTACCAGTTCTTTGCTTGGTCTGGCGGGCAGTTTAACTGTGGGTTTTTTGGGGTTACAATTGCAATTTGCACAAAACACAATATATCAAGAATTAACCGATTTTATGTCGCAATATGTTCTGCAAAACCCAAGTGCATCTGCACAGTTTACACAAATTGCATCTGCTGCCCCGGTCAGCGCAGATACATTTAACAAATTGGCAGAAATTCATGATGCTTTTATTGAGGCTGATTTTGTCGTTCACGATTTAATCAGAATTGATGGCAAATATCCGGCATTGGTGGCAATCGGCACAGATGAAAAATTGTTTATAGCGACATTGGTTAATGATGCTGAAATTTTACAAAATGTTATGAAACGAATTGAATTATGTTTTGCCGACACCTTGGAAGGTGTGAACATAGATACCCGCATTGTTTGCCTGGCAAATAAAAACGCAGATTTGGGTAATCATATTATACAGTTTGCATCAATTGGTGCATTGCAAAAATATTTACTTGCAAACAAAAACATACGTCCGATAACACGCAAAGAACGTAAAACTTTTGATGCGTATGCTAAATACATTGGCGCCGCCATCGATTATCTGTTTAAATCAAACAATTAAAAAAAATAAAGAGAGGGAGAAACAATGTTAAACACTAGATTCCAAGAAAGAACCAACGCATGGCCGGGGTTCGTAGATTTATTTTCTAATCTGGTTATCATATTGATATTTTTATTGATTGTGTTTGTATTTTTATGGACCACAACCAGCGTGTTTAATAAAAATACAGGTGCAAAAAAAGTGGCTGAATTGGAACAAACCCAGGCTGCCCAGGCGGAACAAATAGAACAAATGACCGCCGACAAACAGGAAGCCGAACAATTGTTAATTGCTGCGCGCGATGCATTGGAAAACCAAGAAGTCCAAATAGCAAACCAACAAATTCAGGCAGAAAATCTGGCCAATGCATACGAAGATCAAATTACAAATTTAACTGTTCAACAAGAACAATTGGCACGCCAAATTGCTGAATTAACGGAACAATTAAAAACAGCAAATGCTGAACAAGCCGCCATTGAAGAAAAAGGCGAAGAAGACAGACAATATATACTTGACCAGGCAAATTCAGAAATCAGCGAATTAAATCAACGCATATCCCAACTGGAAGCAGAATTGATTAAATCTGAACAATTGGCAAAACAAAAAGAAGTTGAATATGTTGAAATGTCCAACCGTTTAAACAAAGCTTTGGCGGAAAAAGTTGCAGAATTAAATTCGCTTTCACAATATCAATCTGAATTTTATAAACAAATCAAAGATGCATTGGGCGAACGCACAACAATTAAACAAGATGGCGACAGATTTATTGTATCTTCTGATATTTTATTTGCCAGTGGTTCTTATGCCTTGTCTAAACACGGCAAATCACAATTGAAATTATTAGCAAATATTATCAAAGATTTTGAAAATATTATTCCATCTGATATTGATTGGATAATTCGTGTTGATGGGCATACAGACAATAAACCTGTGTTGGCTGGCACACGCGGATATTCAAACAATATGCAATTGTCATTATTGCGTTCAACAGCGGTCGTAAACGAATTAATTAAAAACGGTGTTTCAAAACGCAGATTGGTTCCATCTGGATTTGGTGAATTACATCCGGCTGAATTGGGTCGCGACAAGGCTTCGTTACAAAAGAACCGTCGTATTGAATTACAATTAACAAATAAATAATAAAATGCCCGTTTGGGCATTTTATTATCGCACTAATCGTTTTAAATTAAATTGTTTAATTAATTGACTGGCTTCGTCAAAATGACGACCAATATTTTTTATTTCGTGTGCATCATCGCTTAACAATGTTGCAACATTATTTTGTGCCATCATTTTTAAAATACGATTTGATGGATATGGTTCATAAAGATAATCACGATAAAACGAAGTATTTATTTCAATCGCTGTATTTGTTTTTGCCGCTGCCAAGACCGCCCTGCTTTCACAATTTTCCCATTTATCATCAATCCCCAAACCAACTTTTTTTGGTAAATCAATATGCGCCAACCATGTAAACAATCCGGATTCTGCGGCGTGTTTTACATTTGTCCAATATATTTTCAATAATTTATCCTGGGTTTCTGTGTCCGCGTTTTTCCAATCGTGCGTATTTAAAAGCGTTCTATTATATTTAATAAAATGAGCCGAACCAATTATATAATCAGGTTTTAAAATTTTCAGCGCCATTTCAAAACCATTTAACCATTTTATATCGCTGAAAAAGTCCACTTCCATTCCGCGTAATATTTTCATATCAGGATTTTGTTCACGCAAGATTTCTAGTTCATGATAATGTGGAACAAATCGCGCCAGAACTTCATCAAAAGACGATGAATAAATATTGCTGTATCCGCCTTTGACAGAATAAGGATACATTTTTGTGTTTTTGATAATTGGGTTCACAATAAAATGATTTGATATTCCAACGGTCTTAAATCCCAAATCACGTGCACGTTCAATCACAGTCTGGGCGCTGTCACGTCCATCAAAACCAATGGTGTGCGTATGAAGTGTATAATCTTGCAACATGTGCAGATGTTATACCATGA
>CALYRP010000095.1 GCA_945483255.1 uncultured Pseudomonadota bacterium | reverse complement strand
CCAAGAATTTTTTTGAATTTGTTTTTATAATAAACATTAAAAACAAACAGCCAATTATTATTAATAATAACGATGAATTTTGGATGTCTGGGACGGATAAATTTGCATAGGGTAAGTTTGATATGTATTGTGCGATTGATAACGCAAAATTATAAATATCATTTGTGATGTTTAATATAAAATGATTTCCGAACAAAGCAAGAATTGTTCCAAGCATAACAAGTGGCATAATTGCAAATGAAAATATCGGTAAAAGAATAATGTTGCCAATTAAACTGTAAATCGGGATATAACCAAAATGTGCAATTATAAACGGCAATGTGAATATTGTCGCAATCAATGCAGTCATAAAAGATAAATACATATAATGTGATATTTTTCCAAAAAAATTATATTTAATATATTTTTTATCGTCGAAAAACCAAAGCAATCCAAATATTGCGGCAAATGATAATCGAAATCCAGCATTCATTACAGAATAAGGATTAATTAAAAAGATTATTAAAAACGCCAACGCGGCATTTCTTAATGATAAAACACCGCGGCCAAGAATTATTGCGATGAATATCAATGTCGTCATTAAAAATGCGCGTAATGTTGCGGTGCTGATTCCAGATATACATAAATAAAATAATAATCCAATCCATGCGCAAATAATAGATGGATATTTGGCGGGTATACGTTTTGTTATATATGAAATCGAACGGAATATCAAATAAAACAGCGCGAACAACCATGTGCCAAGTAATGTCATGTGAAAACCGCTGATTGACCAAACGTGTCCAACGCCGACAGATTTCCAAATTGTACTTTCGTTTTCAGGAATAACATTTTTATATCCAAGAACCAGTGCGTCTGTTAAAACAGAATCAGATTTATTATGAATAAATGTGCGAATGTTGTTATCATTTGATTTTGTTATTTTGTAATCGTTGAAAAAGCCGGTTCCTGATATTTTATTAAAATATGCCCAACGTGCAAAATCAAAACCACCGGGAACATATTTTTGGGATGGATGAAATATATGTAAATTGCCTGAAATCGTATCACCGACATTTGGAATGTTGTCCATATCTTTTACAGATACACGAATATTTATATTTTTGTTTTGTGATAATTCTTTATCAATTTGATTTCCTGGCACACTTAATAAAACGCGTGTTGATTCGTTTGTGAAATTAACATCGCGAACGGTTGCGTTTATATTAACAAAACCAAAAGAATTATTTATTTGTGGTGTGTTTATTATGTGTGTAAAAGACATCGCATAAAAGAAGCCAAATAAAAACAAGAATAATGCACGCACAAAAACATTTTTATATTTATAAATAATTGCGCCAATTAAAATTGTGATAATAATTGGAAAACGAAAGTTGGGTTCGGTCCCAAGTGAAAAATAAAGCGCGCCACCAAATGCCAAGATAAAAGGCACCCATAAAAACAAGTTTTTATATTGATTTTCCAATAATTCTTTCATGGTTTTGATTATAGGATTTTATTCACTTGACCTGCAACCAATATTTTTTATATGCTTGATAAGCATAAGGAGAAACTTATGCCAAGATATATTTTTGTTACTGGCGGGGTTGTATCAAGTTTAGGCAAGGGCGTTTCAGCGGCATCACTGGGCGCCCTTCTTCAATCCCGTGGATATTCTGTTCATGTTCGTAAATTTGACCCGTATTTAAATATAGATCCGGGAACCATGTCGCCATTGCAACATGGCGAAGTTTACGTGACGAATGATGGTTTTGAAACAGACCTGGATTTGGGTTATTACGAAAGATTTCTGGGAATTAAATTATCACGTAATGATTCTTGTTCGGGCGGCCGTATTTATTGGGAGGTTTTAAATGCAGAGCGTCGCGGTGATTACCTGGGGGCGACGGTGCAAATGATTCCGCATGTTTCAAATAAAATCAAAGAACATATTGCAATTCCGACTGATACAGATTTTGTAATTTGTGAAATTGGTGGAACAGTTGGTGATATTGAACAAAAAATATTCTTAGAATCAATACGTCAATTCGCAAATGATGTGGGGCGCCGCAATGTTTTGTTCGCACATCTGGCATTGGCACCGTACCTGGAACAAAGCGGCGAATTAAAGACAAAGCCAACACAAATGTCTGTGCGCAGATTATTGGAAAACGGAATTCAGGCGGATATGTTATTTGTTCGTTCCCCGCGTATGTTAACAAACGAAGAACGCGCAAAAATCGGTATGTTCTGTAATTTGCCAGCCAAAAATGTTATAACCAGTATGAATGTTGATAACATTTATAAAATACCAATCGTTTATGATGAACAAGATGTATTTGGTATTATGGCAGAACATTTTGGTTTGCCAAATGCAAATGGTGATATGTCAAAAATTAAAAAAATTGAACATCATTTGAACGCTGATTTACCAACATGCACAATTGGGGTTGTTGGTAAATATTTTGATGTTGCAGATGCATATAAATCATTGAACGAAGCGTTATTCCATGCGTCTGTTCAAAACAATGTTCGTGTAAAAATTAAAAAGATAGATGCCGAACATTTTAACCCAAACGATTGCGCAGATATTGACGGTATTTTAATCCCAGGCGGATTTGGAACGCGCGGTGTTGATGGAAAAATAGCCGCCGCCCAATATGCGCGTGAAAATAATATTCCGTTTATGGGGATATGTTTGGGAATGCAGGTCGCGGTTATCGAATTTATGCGTAATGTCGTTGGCGATAAAAACGCGAATTCAACAGAATTTGCGAAAAATTGCACGCCTGTAATCGATATTATGGCAGATTGTGACAAAGAAAACATGGGTGGAACATTGCGCCTGGGTGCGTATCCGTGCAAAATAAAACCGAATACATTGGCGGAAAAGATTTGGAAAACATCGCAAATATCCGAACGTCATCGTCACAGGTACGAAGTGAATATAAAATATAAAGATGAATTGGAAAAGGCAGGTATGATAATATCTGGAATTTCACCAGATGGTAAATTACCAGAAATTATTGAAATACCATCACACCCATTCTTTATCGCGGGGCAATTCCATCCAGAATTCCAAAGCAGCCCTTACACCGGACATCCGATGTTTAATGCCTTTGTTGCCGCCGCAAAAAGAAAATAAAAAAGTCCCACACGGGACTTTTTATTTTCCAACACTGCAACCGGGGTTTGTTGATCTCGATATAATTCTGTCAACGTCGCCC
>CALYRP010000094.1 GCA_945483255.1 uncultured Pseudomonadota bacterium | reverse complement strand
ACGCCAAATTATTTTTATGTTCTAATAATGATGATTTCTTTCCCACACAAACGCCTTCGGACATAGAAACAGTATCACCACTCGTAACTTTGGCACGTGGGTTTTTCGCCATTTCAAAAGCTTCATAAGCGTTAACAAAATTATTATCGACACTTTCAGAAACCTTGGCAGATTCTTTAAGTGTGCATCCTGACAACGCCACCAGCAAGCCTATTAAACAGATATTAAAACGAATTTTCATATTTGTCCCCCGTCCCTATTTATCCCAAGGTTTAATTATTCTTCGGTTGTAGAAATAACAACTACGCGATTGCCTTTGTAAAATTTAGCATACGGAATTGGTGTTGCGCGTTCAAAATTACGAACCAATGCAGAAGCAACATCTACAAAACGTCCTTTGAATACAGCACTTGCTTCAATTGGATATTCACGAGATGTTGTCCACACCAAATCCCAACCTTCTTTATCACACCAAGATTGCAAAACCTGGCGCAATGTTTGGCCATTTGTAACAACCCATGAACGAACCTGATCTTGAACAGCACTTGGTGCTTCTTCATCAACATATTCATTCACGCTGACTTCCTTGTCAGACATTGTTGTATCAGTTGTTTTATCACAAGTTGATTCTGTGGCAAAACCTGCACGCGCTGCAAACACAGCATAAGAATCTGCAGATTTCTTACAATTTTTATGACCACTGCGCGACATAGCAAGAACACTGCCACCATCATCTTCCATCATTTCGCGACGCATCAACGGCATTTCAGCATTATTTGCACATTCGTAATCGAAACCCGCAGGAATTTGATTGTTGTTCATAATATTTGGGCCACCTGTCCAGCCGGCACCATTTGTAACGATATTGTTTTCAATAACCAATCCAGATCCGACCTTGGATACAACCTTGGTTTCATTATTTGCGCACCCTGATTCATCGCAGGCGATTTCAACATCAGCATCAGATCCAACCAATGGCCACACTGGGACATCTTCAGATACAACTTCTTCGACTTCGTCATATTCTTGAACTTCGTATACAGGTTGTTCAACAACCTGTTCTTGCGCAACATATTCTTCGGTTTGTTCGCCAGAATCATAAAAAACTTCGGATGTAACAACCTGTGGAATTCCGGTTACAGCCCCAGCGACACCTGTAAAACCAGCAACCATCATAAACACACAAAATTTGTGGAACATATTTTTTCCTTTCCTTTTAATTATTATATATGCTTATAACAATTTGACCGAATTTGTGCAAGAATTAAAAACATAAAAATTACAAAAAAATAAAATACAGAAAAAATCGCACGAATCGGCAAAACATGTTATACTGGTAAGCATAAAATTCTAAACAGGGGTAAAAACATGGAAAATACGATTGTATTGATTTTATTAAGCATTTGTACATTTGGGATATTGACGGCGATTTTCTTTACATTAAACGCTAATAAAAACATTCGTGAAATTGCCAAAACTTTGACTTATCAGTATAATTTGATGGTAAAAATTCAAAATGTTTTGAAGAATAAATTTTCTGTTAATGAAACGACCGACAAGGCTGAAATTATCTATCAAGATTTATTACAAGATTTAATACCTATTATGGCGACAATGAATGTGATGCCCCGCAATACATCTGAACATCCTCTTTGGCGTGCATTGGGCGGAATAATGGATGAATACGCAAAAAATCCGTATATTTTGGAAAAATTACGTCGTGCAATAAAACTGGATCCAAATATTGCACACAATGTATCGCATTATCTTAATCGTGCAAACATGTTCTTGCAACACATGGCGTCTACAGATACAGATGGTATATTGGCAACAACATTTACCGACGGGCTTTTGGGGCAATCCTTAACATTTTTTGCCCAAGCACAAACATTGGCGAATTCTGATAAATGAGCACACTAAACGAAAAACTTGTTCGTGAAATATCAAATCTGCGTGGCGAACCAGACTGGTTACTTCAATGGCGTATTGATGCTTTCAATAAATGGAAAAAAATGAAAGAACCCCATTGGGGTGAAATAGATTACGATTCAATTGATTATGACGCTTTGAATTATTATAACCAGCAACACCAAATTGATAATTCTGATTTAAAAAAGACATATGAAAAAATGGGCTTGCCAGAAAGCGAACAGCGCGCCCTGCTTGGCATGGCAACCGATACTGTTATTGACAGTAAATCTGTTCACACTTCATACAGTAATGAATTAAAAAAATTGGGGATAATATTTTTACCCCTATCACAGGCAGTTATCGAATATCCAGATTTAGTAAAAAAATATCTTGGCAGTGTTGTTCCAAATGATGATAATTTTTTTGCAGCACTTAATGCGGCGGTATTTTCAGACGGAACATTTGTGTATATCCCGAAAAATGTAAAATGCCCGATTGATTTGGCCAGTTATTTTAGAATTGAAACCGCAAAAATCGGACAATTTGAACGCACATTAATTGTTGCAGAATCTGCTTCTTCGTTATCATACATGGAAGGATGCAGTGCCCCACGCCGTCCAAATCATCAATTACACAGCGGTGTTGTTGAAATTATTGTTTTTGATAATGCAACAGTAAAATATTCAACAGTTCAAAATTGGTATGCGGGGGATTTTGCGGAACATGACGGTTCCATACAAAATAAAAATGGTATTTTAAATTTTGTAACCAAACGCGGAAAATGTTTTGAAAATGCCACTCTTGATTGGACCCAGGTTGAAATAGGATCAGCAATGACTTGGAAATATCCGTCCACAATTTTACAAGGGAACAATTCTAAAAGTGATTTTTATTCTCTGTCTATCACACGCGGCGCACAACAAGCCGATACTGGAACAAAAATGATTCATATTGGCGATAATACAAAATCAAATATTGTTTCATATGGCGTTGCAACTGATTATTCAAAACAAACATTTCGCAGTTTGGTTTCCTTTTCTGGTCAAAACGGTAAAAATGCATGCAAATGCGACAGTCGCATAATCGGGAACAACGCAACCGCAAACACAATTCCAACAGTTATTCACGGGAACGCTAAAAATGAACAATCACACGAAGCAACAACCGGTGCAATAGACAAAGCAACCCTGCTTTTCTTGATGCAAAGTGGAATCGAAGAAGACGAAGCAATCGCTTTAATAATCGGCGCAAATGCTTCACCAATTATATCTAGATTACCAATGGAATTCTTGGTAGAATCAAAACAATTAATACAAATGGC
>CALYRP010000093.1 GCA_945483255.1 uncultured Pseudomonadota bacterium | reverse complement strand
AATGCGCGGTGTCCAACTAACTCAGGATATCAATACTATTATTAATTTTGATTGGATAAATTCACACCAAGATTTAGTTGAAACAGATGGCGACTATTTGCATACTACGCACAATGGTTTATTAATATTAGATGATATAATTATGGATTTAATCAAATGAAAAACAAAGTTTTAAACATTGTTGGAATCATTGCGGTTTTTATTGCGATAATTTCTGCATTTTTATTAACAAAGGGGAAAGTAATGAGTGTTGGTATAAAAACTGAAAATATGGATATGTCTGTTAATCCTGGAAAAGATTTTTATGATTATGCAACATATGGATGGCGCAAAAACAATCCTTTGCCAAATGATTATACGCGCTATGGTTCGTTTGAAATGCTGGCTGAAAATAACGATAAACGCGTGCGCGAAATTGTTGAAAACGATAATGGTAAAATTGGATTGCTTTATAAAATCGCAATGGATGATAAAAAATTAAATGCAGAAAAAATATCGCCTGTGAAACCTTATCTTGATGAAATTGATGCAATAAAATCAAAAAAAGAATTGCCGGCATATCTTGGTAAAATGCATGGTTTTTCATCTTCGTTTTGGGATACTGGCGTTTTGCAAGATGACAAAGACAGTATTCATTATATTCTGGTTTTTGCCCAGGGTGGCATTGGACTTTCGCGCGATTATTATTTTGATGATGATGATAAATCAAAACAGGTACGCCAAAAATACAAAGAATATATCAAAAAGCAAATGGATAATTTTGGCATCAAAGTTGATGTTGATAAATTATATGCGCTGGAAGAACGTATGGCTAAATCTTTTTATAAAAAAGAACAATTGCGTGATCCATTGTTAAATTATCATAAAAAATCTATGTCGGAATTAAAACAAGAATTATCCGGTTTTGATTGGAATGCTTATTTTGCAGCGCGCAATATAAATACACAATATGTTAATCTTGAACAGGTTGAACCAATCAAAGAATCAATCGCAATAATGAATGATACAGATTTAGATTTAATAAAGGCTTATTTAAAATATCGTATTGTAAATGGTGCGACCGCATTTTTGGATGACAAAACATATGATATCGCATTTGATTTTTATAATCGGGTATTGTCTGGACAGAAAGAACAAAAACCGCGTTGGAAAAGGGCGGTTGCAATGATTGATGGTTCGCTGGGTGAAATGGTTGGACAATTATATGTTAAAAAATATTTTCCAGAATCTGCAAAAAAACGTATGGAAGATTTGGTAAAGAATTTACAAAAATCACTTGGGCACAGAATTGAAAACTTGGATTGGATGAGTGCGGATACAAAAAAACAAGCATTGGCTAAATTAAATACTTTTAATGCCAAGATTGGTTATCCTGATAAATGGCGCGATTATTCTGCATTGGAAATCAAAGATGATTCTTTGTATGCGAATATGATGCGGGTTGCTGCATTCGAAGATGCGTTTTGGCGTGAAAAAATTGGCAAAGAAAAAGATCCAAATATGTGGTACATGAATGCGCATGAAGTAAACGCTTATTATGATCCGTCAAATAATGAAATTTGTTTCCCGGCTGGTATATTACAATATCCATTTTTTGATATGGCGGCCGATGATGCATTTAATTATGGCGCAATTGGATCTGTTATCGGGCATGAAATGACACATGGTTTTGATGATTCTGGTCGTCATTTTGACAAAGACGGCAACATGAAAGATTGGTGGGGTGAAAATGATGCCAAATTATTTGAAAAACACGCCAATATTATGAAAGAACATTTTAATAACATCTTGGTCGCGCCAAACACATATGCAAACGGTGAATTTACATTGGGTGAAAATTTGGCTGATTATGGTGGGGTAACGGTTGCATATGATGCATATAAAAAATATGGTGAAAAATCAGAAAACGCGATTGGTTTAAATGCGGATAAAAGATTTTTCATCGCATACGCTATGACCGAAGCTTCGAATATCACAGATGATGCGGTGTTACTTCAAACAAAAACGAATGAACATTCGTTGTCGCGTTGTCGCGTGAATGGTATTTTGCCACATGTAAATGCGTGGTATGATGTGTTTGATATAAAACCAGACGATGATTTATATTTAACACCAGAAAAGAGAGTTAATTTATGGTAAATAAAAAACGCCCGTTTGGGCGTTTTATTATTATTTGTTATTGGTTCTTAATTTTGCGATTTGTTCGTTTATATATCGTAATTCATTATTAAGGGCATTTAATTCGTTTCTGTCTTCGATTGTGCCCAAACCATTATCGTATTCATTGTCAATGCCAGATTCCAATACACGAATTTCTTGTTCTAACTTTGCCTTGGCAATTTCAAAGGCACGAATTTTATCATCGCTTTCTTGTTTGGCAAACATATCTTTCATGCCGGCGAATTTATCAATTTTTTCTGCCATAATAAATCCTTTTATTTCCCAGACACAGTTTTTCTGAAATCGTTACTTGGGTGAAAAGTTGCAACGCGACGTGCAGATATCACCGCCGGAACACCAGTTTTCGGGTTGCGACCAATGCGCGCAGATTTGGATAATATCTTAAAAGTTCCAAAACCGGATATTTTAACATCTTCGCCGTTAACCAAAGATTGTTCAATTTCATCAAATATGATATCAATCATTCGGTAAGAATCTGCGGCGGTCAACCCAAATCGTTCACGCAGTGTATTTGCCAAATCCATACGAGTAATTGTAGCCATAATATTTTCCATTTTTTTGTTATATTGCCAATTATACAGCCTGTTTTAAAGAAAGCAATCACTAAATATTGATTTATTTTTTTATTGTTGTAAAATCAAAGCCGTTCGTCCCCATAGTTCAATTGGATAGAACAAATCCCTCCTAAGGATTAGATGCAGATTCGAATTCTGCTGGGGACGCCACAAGATGAAAGGAATAAGATATGAAAAATAAAGCAGTTAAAATCGGAATAGTTGCATCAATATTGCCACATTTGCTTTGTTGTGTTTTGCCAATCGTTTTGTCTTTGGTTGGTTTGTTCGCACCGGAATTTGCGCACACATCTTTTATTCCAGAATGGATAGAACCATGGTTGTTTGTGTTTTCTGCATTAATGTTGGGGTTGTCGTGGTGTTTGGTTTTACAAGATTGTCCATGTGCAGAATGCGATGATGAAAAATCGCATAAAACACAAAAAATAATATTGGCTGTGATAACAATATTATTTGTAATCAGTATTGTTTTACATATGTTAGCGCACGGAC
>CALYRP010000092.1 GCA_945483255.1 uncultured Pseudomonadota bacterium | reverse complement strand
GATATCCGATGCTTGTAATGCAGATGCACCTGCGTCTGCACCGGCCTTCAATTCAGCGATAGCACCAGTAACTGTTGTCGCTGTTGTTCCCATTGCTGTATTACCAACCAATTCGTTTACAGCATCTGCTGTTTGTCCTTGTGCTGCTGTTGCATAATTGTCTGCCAAGCCATCAGCATATGCTTTCGCATTTGTTTCAGCTGTTGTTGCTGCACCTGCTGCATCATATGCTGTTGAATCTGTATACGCTGCAGAACCCAAACCTTTAACAGCTACATCTGTTCCATCAACACTGATTGTACCGTTTGTTGCACCTGTTACGATATCCGATGCTTGTAATGCAGATGCACCTGCGTCTGCACCGGCCTTCAATTCATTGATAGCACCAACTAAAGAAGTCTTTGTTGTTGTTGTCAATGTTGTCAAATCACCTTCAGCAGCCACAGCACGTTGGTTTTCTTTATTAACTGCTTTGATTGCTTCATTGTAAGCACCCTGAACATATGATGTTGATGCAACATTTGTTGTTGGTGTTACTGTCAACGAATCTACTGGCACAGCAGCTGCATATTCAACAGCGGCGTTTGCCATCAAAGGTGTTGCGGTCAATACTGCGACCAATGATATTCCAAGTAATTTTTTCATTTTGTTCTCCCTTCCTTTAAGAGTTTTTTTTGTTTATTTTCCCAAAACTTTTTTAAGGTAATGGGAGTTTTTTTATTTTTGTTTGATACCTTTACCTGAATCTTATTATATCATAAAATGGGCATCGGTTCCAAACGCTTTTTTTTAAAATTAGTTTCCAGATGTTAAAATACTTGCATCCCAAGTATCTTCGACATCCAATGCAGTCCATGCACCATTTTTATATACGTATGCATTTCCGTCATTTGCCGCCGCCGCCGGCACAGACAAACCAACCTGGTGATTTGCATCAATTACAACACCGTTTGTTCCGGTGTATGCGGTTGTATCGATACCATTAACCTGTTGTTGCAATGCATCTAAGTCTGCCTGGGATGCCTTGGTATCCAAACCAGTTGTTGCGTTGTTTACTTTGTCTGACAATGTGCTAACTGTTCCAGACAATGCGTCCAAATCAGCCTGGTCTGCTTTACCAGAAATGTCGCCTGTGGCGTTTTTCAATTCTGCAACATCTTTAATCAAACCAGATGTTGTGCCATCACCCAATGTGGTTTGGATATTTGTAATGGCGTTTGCATTGTTTGTGGCCGCTGTTTGTGCCGCGTCGGCTTTGGTTTCTGCAGATAGGGCCTTTTGATATACGGCACGCAACCCAGAATCAACGTAATTCTTGGTCGTCAATGTCGCATTTTCCCCCGCAGCCATCGCACCGGTCGCAACCAACATTGATGCCATGGTAAATGCTATTTTTTTCATTGTGCTTCCTTTCCTTTTTGTTAATTAATCTAAAATTGCCGTATCAAATATATCAACGACTGATACATATCTGCGTGTCCCAGTCGCAACATCAAATATTGTGTCAACTTCTTCGACCGCACGATTGTTTATAATGTCGTACACTTCATATTTATTATAATAATTTTCATCTAATTCAGTCGTTGATACTTTGCCATCCAATTGACTTTGTAATGTGTCTAATTTTTCCGAAATTTGTGAAACATCAGAATTTAATTCCAATGTATTGTTTTCCAATGTCAACCCATTACCAACCGTCAATATATTCTGTTTTAATTCTAATGCGCTTTCCAAACCAGATACACGGTCTGTTAAATTAATAAAATCATCTGATGAAACCCCTGGCGCAGGTGCCGGTGTCACAGGTTTTATATTCCCAGTCGCCATACCTGTGGCATGAATGTATTTACCCAACCCCAAACGCGCATCTTCATTGGTTGTGTTTTGCGGCGTTGTGACCTTGTTCACAGTTATCGGTGCCGTGGTTCCGGTTGGTGTTTTACGAATCGAACTTAATCTTTGTGTGGATGATACCGGTGATGCCGTTGATGTATTTACATTTGTTGTTGTTGTATTTCCACCAATGCGCGCGGCATTTGTTCCCAATCGTTTCACCGTCGGTGCCGCATTTGCAGCCACCGCACCCAATATGGATGCCATCAAAAAAACCGATAAAAATCTTGTTTTAATGTGTGTCATAACTAAATATGTATATACATTATATCATAAAAACATACACCCACCAAACGGATTTTAAAAAAATTTTTAATATTGCATAAAGATGCAGAATATCAGCAATTTTTCATTAACATGTACAAATACGAACAAAAAATCCTGATATAAAATGGAATCTTACTAAATTCATAATCTACAAAAATGGTTATGCCATAAAAATATTTAATTTGACTTTTATCATCGTAAAATATAAACTATGCTTGCTTTAAGAATCAGGATGGTTGGCAGAGCGGTCGAATGCGACGGTCTTGAAAACCGCTGACGGGGCAACTCGTCCGGGGGTTCGAATCCCTCACCATCCGCCAGGAATATTGAACATCCCGTGGTAATCCCACGGGATGTTCTTTTTCGCCCAGTTTCCGGCGGTTTTTACAGACGACATTACCAGTGTATATAACCAATGTCCCCAAATATCCCAACTTTTACCCAAATGATATACCCCGCCCAATTTTACTGAGGCAATTATCTTGATTTTATATTTTAAAATCCTATATTTTGTAAAAATCACAATAAAAAGAAAGGGTTGTTATATGTTTAACGGTACAAACGATCGTACTATTCATTTTGGATATGGCGATACCGCAAAAATAGAACTGATGAATTCAGAGTTGAAAATACATCAGGATTTTGATTTATCAAAAGATACAAAATTTAGCACACGTACACTACTGTTATTGTGTGTTTTTTGTATTGGTGTGTTTGGTTTTGGTTTAAGCCCAAACTTTTTTGGTTATAATTTAAGCACGAATTACAGATATTTTGCTATATTTTGCCTGTGTGTCTTAATAGGACAATCTTTTATAACTTGGTTTCAATATAGTTTAAACAAAGAAAAAGTAAAACGGTACTTATCCAAACAAGAATAAGAAATAGATCGATTAATATATGCACAAAAAGAAGCACAACAAAAAATGGACGTTTTTTGTAATAATAAAAAAGAAATCATATACAAGCCTTTTCCACAAATTATAATGGGGCAACAATTCAACAACCTTTCACAACTTGAAAATGCGTTAAAACCATCGTTTGATGAATGCAAAAAACAGTTAGAGTATGCAAACCAAGAATTAAATAACGCGAAAGTATTTTACAGAAATTCTAAAATGGTTTATAAGTGGATAAACGGCTATATTAC
>CALYRP010000091.1 GCA_945483255.1 uncultured Pseudomonadota bacterium | reverse complement strand
ATAACCCAAATATCGGATTTCCACGGCATCGGCACTCCGTCAAGTTCATGTGCCATTCCTATAATTTTATCTATTTGTTCCTTACGAGCTTTACCAAGGAATCCGTTAACTGCAACTTCCGTTGCTTCTGTCCCACAAGCAGCATCAACACCATCGCTAAGCCCCATATAAGCTAATACAGCTTGTTTAATATCTCCATTATTTTCTAAAGTTTTTGCTCTATGTAGTAGATATTCACGTAATTCGTAAATATTTTGGTATTCATTTATAAAAACCATTTTGCAGTTCCTGCCCTATTGTTAATATAACCCTCATCCCATGTCGGAATTGATTTAAATACCCCCAAATAGAAAGCGATTAAATCTGAATATAATATTGTAACTGGTAAAGACGACGGGAAATAACTTCTCCAAGACTGGAATGAAAAATTATATATTTGCCGTGATAAATACGCAATATCCCTAAACGTTGAGTCTGGATGCAAACTAACTAATATACATTTCGGATGTCCGCTATTAGGAGTCTTTAGCTGTTCGCCACCCTTTAAACATAATATTGTTTCTATATCGGAAATATGAATTATTTGCCCCCTCGTTGGACTATATTTGCCCTTAGATACAAATTCTTTACTTGTGTCAAATAATTCCAACAAATGATTTTGCGATATTTTTACAAATGCATATTCGATCTTATACTGTCTAAAATCATTTATCACATTTCTTACAGCTTCTATTTCATATTTATTGAACTTCTTTACGGTTGAATGGAATATTATTCTGATTGTATCTCCATCCATAAAATTAAGTCTACCCCTTAACTTTAATATTGTATCATGTAAGGTTTTTCCTAGCTCATCTCTATAGTTTTCTGGAATAACAGCTTTGGATTTATTTGAAATAATATATCTCCCATCACCCGTAAAAACAGTGGTGATCCCCATAACTCGTCCATCATCATAAACATTAGCACTTCCTATACCGACAACTATTTCATGTGCAACTGTTTCTGAAGATCTTAACAACCACGGACTTCCCCCCATTTTTGCATATGTGGCTAATGCCAAATTGTTTAAAGAGTACCCTAAGTTGTAGTCAGGGGTATTTAACAAATCGATCAAAAATCCTTGTACGGGTATTTCTTGTGCTATTAATTTAGATTTTGCTATAAAATAAGGGTTACTGTTGCCCTTTAGGTTTTTAAAATTTCCGTACAATTGCACTAAAGCCAAATCCCATTTAGCTCCTTCTTCTACCTTATCTGCTATTGCTTGATCTATTGCTTTTTTATAGCTTTCTGGCGTTTCATTAGCGAAAGTATACGTTTTTACTTTACAACAGCCTACGCAAAATCTATCTTCAAATCCTTTATCATAACTTTTATGCCCCTTTAGTCCATGCAAAAATTTTTGTACAAACTGTTCCACCGCCCCTTGATGTGATTGAGAACAAATTACACAAATAGAGGGATTATTTCTATCAAATGTGCTTTTTGTATAGGGGCCAAATTGCTTAATTCCTTTGTCCGGCCAATCAGATACATTATTTTGTCCAAACAAAAATTGGGGTTTATCCAAAACCTTAACAAAATTCGATACGTATAATTTATCTCCTATTGAAACGTCTATTGTTCCAATAACGTTAAACGGTTGCTTACGAAAAAAATTCATTATTTTTTCAATTTCTGCAATTTTACTGTCCCCAGAATTGTATGATTTGATTTGCGAAACAAGACGCTCTCTGCACGCTGCTGCTCTTGTACCATATTTAAGTTTTAGAAATTCAGAAACAGTATTGTTACTTGTATCTATAAAGACATCTTTTAAATTCACTGTTTCTATTGCTGAAATATTATTTTCATATCTTGCCACATTATCAGCTACGGATATTATTTTCCCTATCATTTGTCGAACGCCGGTCTTTATCTCGACATAAATAGACTTTCCGATTAAATCCAACCCCTGTTCATAAAAATAATCTGCTTTCCGATGAGTGATAAACTTCGCCGAATTATCACAAACCAGACAAAGCTGTTGTCCAATTTTCTTTATATCAAATTCGTATTTAGGTACAACAGAAAATGGAAATTCACTATCAGTAGTTATACCTTTTATTGGTTTGCTACCCAGAAGTTGAATTGGATTAAACCCAAAGGATTGGCTGCTTTTAGCGTTATCTATTAAACGTTTAAATGCATTTTTTATCAAAAATATTAAAACAGCTTCATCTTTGCTTAAATCGACGTCCACCAAAGAGTCTTCAAAATCTTCATATTTCTCATTGAGTGAAAAACACAAAACGTGACTTCCATTTCGTCTAAACATATATTTGTTTCCGAAGGTTTCTTTTAGTTGTTTTAACCGTTCTTCAGAATAATCCAAACTAGCAGCCTTGATCGGTCGCGCAATATTTAATAAAAGCGGATATGCATTTAGATAAATGGCCATATTTTTCCTATTATAATACCTAGTCATAATAACATTCTAATAAAAAAAGTAAAGTCATATAGATTATATTGAGAATAATCAACTTGATTTACTTTGTTTTTAACAGTACACTCTCCCTCGAATCCAATGGGAATTGGGTTCGGGGCTGTGGTGGCCCGCAGACGCGGCACAAATTTGTCGTTAAAATCCCCCGACTTTGGTCGGGGAGCCGTTTGCTATAAAACAGGGCTTGCCCGAAAGCACGGAGCATTCGTTTGCTGACACCAACTCCCCGGCCGTCAATTCCGTTGACGGTCTTTTATTTACAGTAAAGGGGATTTTATGATTCAGAACAATATGGCATTTGAAGAACGAATAAGGCAAATGATTGCGGAAACCAAAAGCATTGGATACAACCCCACTTATTTTATACGGATGGTTCAAGAACAGGGTGCTGTTACCGCCTGTAAGCAGCTGATAAACAATGAAAAACTTCATGACGGGCTTTGCAGACTTTGGAAAGAACATCGATTGGATTTAACGATAGAAAATATAATTTTAGAACCGCAATGGGCAGAGCTATTTTCAGAAAGCGAACGTACATTGGCAAAAAATAAACTACTAAAATTAGGTTATAAAGGAGAAACGAATGAATAAATACACTTTGTTCGCCATTACAATGAGTTTAACGGGCTGTATGATGCCAGATCACCCGGGTGCGCCCACATTACAACCGGACGAGACCGCTGGAAACATAGAAGTTTTACAGGTTATTGATAACGACGAAATTCTGGCCTATTACAAGAAAAAATTAGGGCATTTCACGATAAAAAATATGAAACCGGATATCATAGATAATGGTGTATATTCCGTAGATGGCGTAAAGCAAGTCGGCGTATATCGTTACACGTCTGCATTTGGGGCGGTAAAAACAGTTCCAGATTATACAATTCACAATGATATGGGATTAGAAGCAAAATATAAAGAAAACCTA
>CALYRP010000090.1 GCA_945483255.1 uncultured Pseudomonadota bacterium | reverse complement strand
AATTTTTCAGATAATTCGCCGATTGCAATTGCATACCACGACGAATTATTCCATTTTTTTATTCTGTAAAAATTAGGATATGTTAAATATGCTTTGATAACCGGGGCCGGTGCAACATCTGTGTCTAGTGTTTGTGTTTCGTCTATTCGTTGCGGTTGATATAAATCGCGTTTTGCAATTTCTTTGGTGTCCGCGATTAAACCGACAATTGTTTCAGATTGTTTTATTGGTGTTCCATCTATATTCGTTACACCCATTTGTGACCATTGGGAAAAACTTTTTTTAACATCACCGTTTAAAACAGTTCTATCAAAATTAGCTGGCAATATAACAGGTTTTATAATTGGTTCATTTTTGTTCCATCCCAATTTATTTAAATAATTCCCCGCACTCATCATCGCATCTCCAACACTGTTTATTATATCGATGCGACCATCATTATTACCGTCAACACCGTATTGCGCTAATGTCGTTGGGATAAATTGAAAATGTCCCATCGCACCGGCCCATGAACCATGTATTGAATTAATTGGTAATTTATTTTTATCAGCAATTTTCATCAATGTGATTAATTGTTTTGTAAAAAATTCTTCGCGTCGACCATCATAAATCAGTGTTAAAAATGCGTTAGTCAGTTGGTATCTTGATTTTACAACACCGTAATTAGATTCCATTCCCCAAAATGCCAAGATTACATTTCTTGGGATGTTATATCTGTTTTCAACACGCGATAAAAGTGTTGGATATTCCATTGCTTTTTTATGACCGGTTTTTACGCGTTCTGTGCTGACTGTACGATCCAGATATTGTTCCAATGTCAGTGTAAATTCAGATTGGTTTTTATCTGATTTTATTATACCCGGAATAATTGATGGTGATTTTAATGTTTCATCAATAACAGATTTGCTGATGTTTTGATTGGTTGCGTTGGTGCGAATTTTTTGAATTATTGTATCCCATCTTTCTAAATCAAATGCACCACGGTTTGCAAATGCAACATTTGTTGCACAACAAAACAATATTCCAAAGAATAAAGGTAATTTATATTTCATAATTATCCGTTTTGCCGATTAAAAAGAATATTTTAATCCGACATGTAATCCAAACGATTGCCAATTTGCTTCTTTTAATGAATCTGATACATGTTCGGTATATGCAGGCTGTGTTTCGATTATAAAGTTACCTGGGTTATTTGGATCTTCGATATATGCCAGAGATTCCGCAACATACAATTTGCCAGGTATTTTTCCGATATGAAAATAATTCGTGTCTGCCTTTAATGATAATTGCATGCGGTCAGACAAATTATAAGTGTATTCCATTTCTGCTTCGTATGCAAATGCACCGTTGTCGCCTTCGTCCAAGAAACTTGGATTTTGTTGCCAATCATCGCGATTCGGCCATGTGCCTTCAGATGAATATTTTGGCATGCTGACTTGAACATAAAAACGAAGTTTATCAGCCAATGTCATTTGTTTTTCAATTTCCAACCCCAGATAAAATCCTGACCATGTTGTGTTGTAAATATGTGTTGTTCCATCAACACGGATAATGCCATCACCGCCGATAACGATACAATCACCCTGAACCACACCCCATGGTAAATCGCCCATGCTGGTATTGTATTCTGTTGTTGTTAATGATGTCCCAATCAAAGAAATTCCGCCACCCAAATCGGAACCACCAGAAGCAGTTGCAACAACTTTGATATCTTCAGGACCCATACAAATTTGATATAAATCTGTGTCATCAGAAACGCTTACGTCTTGGGGAACGGCATAATAATATCCAGCGGCATCACCAAACACATAATCACCATTCACTGTCATCAATGGTAAATATACCCCAGGATTTGGGTATATATGATCACCCATCTTTAAGTTATGTTTAAAGATTTCATAACCAATATGCGGGGTTAATTTCCATCCAGCAATATCCCAAATATGATATGCAGATACACCGAATTTTAATTTATTCAAATCGCCACTTTGATTACCCATAGAAATTGTGAATATGCCATCATTTGGAGATGAATAATCATACGGTTCCAAATCGTAATCCATGGAAAGACCGCCACTGGCCAATTTCCCGTATGTGTATGAACCATAAACACCCAAATCAAAACCACGAATACTAAAAATGTGTTGTGCGCCAACATTGATTTCGTTGAAAATCATGTCGTCCCATTCCAAAATGGAATTAACGCCTGTTTTAAATTCAAAATCTGCGAAACGGCGTGAATAATTGGCATAAACCGTTGTTTTGTTGTCGCTTGGTTGTGCAATACCATTTGCGGTCATTGCACCACGATAGTTTGGAATTTGTGCGCGTGGAACCTGATAAGAATATGATTTAGAAGATACAATTTGTTTTGTGCCAGTATTACCGACATATTTTGTATATCCATAATTTTGATATTTGCTGTATGCCGCACTATTTGCATTAATATTATTGTTGCCTGAATAATAAGACGGCACCCCTTCGTTTGATGCAAAGCACACAGACGAAGCCGCAAAAGAGCACAAAAAAGCCAAAAATGTATTTCTCATCTTTCCTTTTGTATGTTTTATTATATCATAAAAAAGACTTAAAAAAAAGCGTTTGTTTGTATTGAAATTTATTTTTGATGAATTATGATAATTTCATTATGAACATACCGCATAATTTATATATTCATGTACCTTTTTGTGTCTCAAAGTGCAATTATTGTGCTTTTTATTCATTTGCTTGTAAAAATCCAGATTGGACAAAATACGCAGATAATATTTGTACAGAATTGCGATTTTGGTCTGAAAAATTAGGCAAAATAGATATCCCGACGATTTTTTTTGGTGGTGGAATCCCGTCTTTGATGCCACTTGTTATATTTGAAAGAATATTATCAACAATCAATCAATGTTTTAATATTGTGCCGGGTTGTGAAATAACATTGGAATCTAATCCTGGAACGATAGATGCAGATAAATTGTCAGGTTTTGTATCAAACGGTGTTAATCGGTTATCTGTGGGTGTTCAATCTTTAAAAGATGATGAATTAAAATTCTTGGGACGTGTACATGATGTCAAGACCGCGAAACAATTACTGGAAAATGCAATGAATATGGGGTTGCGTGTTAATGCTGATTTTATTTATGGTTTACCAAATCAAAATGTGGATGATGTTATAAAATTGTGTTGTTCTATAAATGATTTGGGTTTGTATCATGTTTCAATGTATGAATTGACAATAGAAGCGAATACACCATTTGGACATATGAATTTAAATATGCCATCAAACGATACGATGGCACAAATGTATAATGCAATACCACAATATTTAGCGTTGCCACGTTATGAAGTTTCAAATTATGCGTTGCCGGGTGAAGAATGTCGTCATAATCTGAATATCTGGTCTGGCGATGCATATATTGGTGTCGGCAGTGGTGCGGCGGGTCGTGTTTATATGGATGGTGTTTGGTATGAAGAAAATGGCAACGGCGAAAGATTTGAAAAAATATCAAAAAAAATACGTGCCACAGAAAAAATATTAACAGGT
>CALYRP010000089.1 GCA_945483255.1 uncultured Pseudomonadota bacterium | reverse complement strand
TACAAGATTTACAAAAATTGCGTATAGATGTGGATAATGTTACAGATATAGAAACAGCGATGATAAAAAATAGTTTAAGTTATCTGTCTAAATTTGTTCACGCAAAACCAGATCGAAAGGATTTTTTGATAAATCAAAGCAGAAGTCTGTTTTTAAGCAGATAGTTTTTTTGTTTGACTTTTAATAAATAAATGTATAAAATGTGTTGGCTTTCAGATGAAAGTCGCAAAGTTCTGGGGTTGTAGCTCAGTTGGTAGAGGCAAGTTGGTTTACATCGCAGCGGGGCGCAAAATCAGAATAATGAAAAAATGCAAAGTTCTGGGGTTGTAGCTCAGTTGGTAGAGCACCTGCTTTGCAAGCAGGGGGTCGTCAGTTCGAGCCTGATCAGCTCCACCAGAATAATGAAGCCGAAAAGGCAAGATTTGAGAGACATCTTCTTGGGCAACCATCACCGTCTCGTCAGTTCGAGCCTGATCAGCTCCACCAGAATAACGGAAAGGGGAACGCGTTTCCCCTTTTTCAAAAGAAACAAATACAAATTCGCCAAAGGGGGTGAATACATATGGTTAAAGTTTTGGTCCGTGATAACAACGTTGAACAGGCCTTGCGTGTTGCAAAACGTAAATCGCAAAAAGAAGGACTGTATCGCGAAATGAAAGAACGTCAACGTTATGAAAAACCAACAACAAAACGTAAACGCTTGAAAGAAGAAGCGGTTCGTAACGAAAAGAAACGTCAATCAAAACAACGTATGGTTTTCGGTTTCTAATCGAAATAATTTTTAAAAAAACCGCTGATATGGCGGTTTTTTTCTTGTTTTATTTTTTGAAATGGTCTAATCTGTGCCTGATTAAATGGAAGAAAAATTATGAGAAAAACTGACAACGCTGTTGAAAATATTTCGGGACAACAATTATCAGATGCATTATCTGAACGTTATCTTTCGTACGCGGTAAGTACCATTGTGGCGCGCGCATTGCCTGATGTAAGGGATGGTTTAAAGCCTGTACATCGTCGTATTTTATATTCTATGTTGCGGCAAAAATTATCGCCAAATGCGGCTTTTCGTAAATGCGCAACGGTTGTTGGGGACGTTTTGGGGCATTATCACCCACATGGTGATTCATCTGTTTATGATGCGATGGTTCGTTTGGCTCAAGATTTTTCGGTTCGTTATCCATTAATTGATGGCCAGGGAAACTTTGGTAATATTGATGGTGATCCCCAGGCTGCATATCGTTATACTGAATCAAAAATGACGGCTGCGGCAATGCTGATTATGGAAGGCATTGACGAAGACAGCGTTGACATGATGCCTAATTTTGATGGGACAACGGTTGAACCAACGGTTATGCCAGGCGCATTTCCTAATTTATTGGCCAACGGTGGTATGGGTATTGCGGTTGGTATGGCAACAAATATTCCAACACATAATGTATCTGAAATTATGGATGCATTAAATTTGGTTGTTGATAAACCAGAAGCAACCACAGAACAAATTATGAAAAAATTGGTTGGTCCAGATTTTCCAACCGGTGGTGTTTTAATTGATGATTTTGCGACAATTTGCAAAAACTATGATACTGGGCGTGGCGCGTTTCGTATTCGTGCAAAATGGGAAACTGAAAAATTGGAACGTGGCGCAGAACAGGTTGTTATTACTGAAATTCCATACGGTATTATAAAATCTAAATTGGTGGAACAAATTGCAGATTTAATCGATGCGAAAAAATTGCCGCTGGTCGAAGATATTGTTGATGAATCAACAACCGATGTGCGTATCGTCATTACACCGAAAAATCGCAATATTCCAATTGATAAAATGATGGCGCATTTGTTTGCAATGACTGATTTGGAATATAAATTCAATATGAATTTCAATGTTGTTGATTCAAAAGGCGCACCACGTGTTATGCCAATTGGTGATGTGTTGCGTGAATTTATTGCGCACCAGAAAAATGTTTTGTTGCGTCGCACAAATTGGCGTTTGTCGAACATAGAAAGACGATTGGAAATATTGGGCGGTTTGTTGGTCGTTTATCTGAATCTGGATCGGGTAATCGAAATCATCCGCAACGAAGACGATCCAAAGACAGTATTGATGAATGAATTTAAATTAACAGAAGTCCAGGTTGAATCTATATTAAACACACGTTTGCGTTCTTTGCGTAAATTGGAAGAAATGGAAATCAAACGCGAAGACAAAGAATTGCGTGCTGAAAAAGATAAATTACAGGCATTGTTGGCCAGCGAAGAAATTCAAAACGCACAATTACATGCTTGGTTTGATGATATTAAAAAACAATATGCAAAAACAACTGCCTTGGGGCGTCGCAGAACCCAATGGATGCCAAGTACCGAAGAAATCGTTGTTAATGCTGATGAATTTATCGAAAAAGAACCAATCACGGTTATATTATCCGCAATGGGATGGATTCGTGCCGCCAAAGGACACCTTGATTTGAATAACCTTGATATGAAATTCAAAGAAAGCGATGAATTACAATTCGCATTCCATGCACAAACAACTGATAAAATTAATCTGTTTGCAAGTGGCGGTAAAATGTTCACTTTATCAGGGAACGATTTGCCATCTGCACGTGGATTTGGTGAATCGGTTCGTATGATGGCAGATATTGGTGCAGATGAAACAATTGTAAAGGCGTTTGTTTTGGATACAAATGCGAAATACCTGGTTGTTGGACGCCATGGTACCGGATTTATCGTTGCCGGGGAAAATTGCGTTGCGCAAACCAAGAACGGTAAACAGATTATGAATGTCGATGATAAAAATCCGGCAGTGTTGTGCGTGCCAGTAACAGGGGATATGGTTGCGTTATCTGGGTCCAATGATAAATTGTTGATGTTTGAAACAAATCAAATTCCAGAAATGACACGTGGCAAGGGCGTGATATTACAAAAATATAATGCGGAACGCACATATACAATCGATGCGATGTTCTTTGACATGGCGGATGGATTTGGTTGGACAACGGGCCGCGGCACAACTAAATTGGATGATATTAAACCATGGATTGCCAAAAGGGCATCTCAGGGTCATACAATTCCAGTTGGTTTCCCACGCAGTGGAAAATTTGGAAAATAATCAAACCGCCCATCTGGGCGGTTTTAATATAAAAAAACACCCACAATCGTGGGTGTTTTTAAAACTGTGTTTTTATTGAAAAAACCTTAGTGGCTCATTTTCGCTTCGGTAAATACAACGTGTTTACGTAATTTTGGATCGTATTTACGGAATTTCATTTTACCCTGAGTATTTTCAGATTTTGTATTTTTAGTAGTTGTGTAATAAAAACCGGTTTCTTTGTTTTCCAGTTTTACAACTTCTTTGCTGCCTTTTTTAGATGCCATTTTTACTAACCTTTTTTAATTACTTCGGGCATTGTATGTTATATTTTATATAAAATCAAGTTTTTTTTGATTTTTGTTGGTGGGGATAAAGAGAATCCGCGCGTAATGAATCTTGGCAAGTCGCGTTATTAGCGACGAGACATAGATGAAAAAGCAAGGATACTCGATTCACACAGACTTTATTCAGACTTGGTGCGGATAAAGAGAATCCGCGCGTAATGAATCTTGGCAAGTCGCGTTATTAGCGACGA
>CALYRP010000088.1 GCA_945483255.1 uncultured Pseudomonadota bacterium | reverse complement strand
TTTTCAAAAATATTTTGATTAACGATATAATAAGAATCACCGATTTTTTGTTGTTCTAATATGCTTTGTTCCAAATATTCATACGCCCCGGATAATTTATATGTTGTTGCACTGGAATCAATAGTATACAAATATTCGCAATTTTTTGGTTCGGCGTCCAATCTGGTCAAACCATTTCCAGCATCAGTTGCAACAGCACATGCACAAAGCACGACCAAAGATGATAATACTGTTAATTTTTTCATTTCTTTATTCCTTTTTTTGTTTCTTTTAATTTATTTTCTAGTATTACAGATAATGCACCCAGGCCTAAAAACATTAATTCAATTAACAAAACATAAAATCCCCCAAGCATATTATGTTCAACAAAATAATTGGTTATTTCAGCAGCGACAGCGAACAAAAGTCCCCACCCAAACCCAATTAAAAATTTATTTTTCATTTCTTTCCCTTATTCTTCAACAATTTCATAATTAGATTTATCGGAAAATAATTTACGCAAAACCAGATTATTTAGCGCATGCGAACCCTTGTAAGATTCAAGATGTCCATATATAAAACCAGTACTGGTGAACATATCACCAACCGCATCAATTATCTTGTGCCGCACAAATTCATCAGGACAATGTAATTTATTAAGTGTTCCATCCCCCGCATCATTTAATGCGATAACATTGTTTTCATTTGCACCGCGTCCCATACCATGTGCCTTTAACCATTCCCATTCAGAATATTTTCCAAATGTACGCGATTTTGAAATATCTTTGATAAATTTATTAACAGATTTCTTGGAACCGTCCAACACACAAGAATAAGATTGTGTTCCTATAATCTTATCAGAATAAACCAATGTCGCATCTATTAAAAGTCCGTTTTCGTTTGGTGATAATTTTACATATCCGTTTCCACGACGCCAAATTGTATGATTTAAAATTGTCGTCTTTAATCTTTTCCAAAAAGGCATCGTTTTTACCAATTCGTTACGGTATGCAACAATTGTTTTTTTAACCACGATTTTTTTGAAATTTTTTGCTTTTTCGACATTATCTTTAAAAGCACTTATAAATTCGTATGCACTGCCATCCAAGATTGGAGTTTCTGGCCCATCAATTTCAATAACAACATCATCAATACCACAAACAAAAAGCGCCGCCATCACATGTTCAATTGTTTGAACATGTGCACCGTTTTTATCACCAATTGTTGTGTTGCGCATCAATGTTTCGCCAACATTATCAAATCGTGCCGGTATCAGTTTTGACCCCTTGATATCTGTTCTTTGAAAAAAAATCCCATGTTTTTTTGATGGTTTTAAAACCATATTCACCGGCAACCCAGAATGGATTCCAACGCCTGATATTTTAATTTTTTTTGTTATTGATGTCATTTACTTTTCCTTTTAACCAATCATAAAAATTGCCTTCTATTTCTGTATGCAAAGCCGAAAAGCGAATTTGTTTTTGCGCCCATTCTGGAATCCGAACCCAATCTTTTTCTGTTGTTAATAATTTTGCATTTTTTTCAGATGCTTTGTTAATCAGGTTTTTTATATCTGTATCCGTATATTGATAGTGATCTGGGAACGAAATTTTTTCAATCACATTGCATGGAACATTATTAAAGAATTTTTCAGGATATCCAATCCCTGCAAAAGCGATAACATTTGTATCATCTCCATATGGGCAAATTTCACTGTTTTTTGCATAAAATATTGGAATATTTGTTGGCAATGCAAAATCAGATTTTACATTTTTTCGTTTGATTAAAATTACAGCATCTGCACGTCTTATTGCTGATTTTGTTTCGCGCAACGGCCCTGCTGGCAATAAAAAACCATTTCCAAAACCAATAGATTCATCAAAAACCAAAATCGATATATCTTTTTTAATCGAAGAATTTTGAAACCCATCATCCATAATAATTGGTGAATTTGATTTTTGTTTATTTAATAAAATCAGATTACTTTTACGATTACCAACATGAACCAAGATACCGTCCATTGATAACATCTTTGCCTCGTCCCCAATATTACTGGTATACTTTGATTTTTTATATCCGCGCATAACAACCGGAGCATCAAAAAATTTTGCAACATTGCGAACAATTGGTGTTTTTCCAACACCGCCTGACAAAATATTACCAAAACAAATTATTGGACGGCGCGATATGTATTCGTGTTTTTGACGAATATTAAATACGATACGAGTGCCTATTAAATAAACAAGCGAAAAAGGCAACAACGCATACGATATAATATTTTTCTTTAAAAACCAATTTGGTGTTTTCATAAAATACCTTTACATAAAACTTTCAGGGGTTAAATCTTGTTCGACGCGAAAATCTGTGAACTTTTTATCCAAATCATAGGCTTGTTTTACCATGATATCTTCCAGATTTTTACGGATTTTTTCAAAATCTTCAACTTTTGTTTTTCTATCAATAAATATAGGCTTGCCGACCGCCCCTGCGATTTTTGAAAAAGGTTTGGTTAACAAATACCTGTCCCAACGATTTTGAAACCAAGGACGCGAAGAAGAATAACAAACCGGAATAATTGGTGCACCTGTCATTTTTGCAAAATAAAGCGCCCCATCATGAAAACGCATCGATGGTCCACGTGGTCCATCTGGGGAAAGCGCCAAACAAAAATTACCACGATTTAAAACAGCAACACCCTTTTTAAGAACAGAAACACCACCACTGGCCGAAGAACCATAAATAGTGCGCAAACCAAACAACTTTTCCATTTTTGCAATTGCACGGCCATCTTTGTGGCTGTCTGCGATAATATAACCACGAACGCGATTCAAAGCAATAAATGGGGACAAAATCATAGTGCGTCCATGCCAAAACACAAATATCGCAGGTTTTCTTGCATATTTGCGCAAGATATCAAGCCCCTTGACATCCTTGGTCGATGTGAAATAAACAAACCAAATAAGGACCCAATAAATCAGCGCCAAAGCCCATTGGATTACGCCCCATCCATAAATGAATCTGAAAAAGCGTCTAATTTTTTTCTTTATTGATTTTTTCATATAAAAAACCTTTCAAAAAGATTCTAGCAGTAAAAAAATCACAATGCAAGACATACAAATATTATAAAAAATAAGACTAAATACATTTATTTATTTGACATCTGAATATAAAGATATATAATAACCTTGCTTTATCGCGGGATAGAGCAGCCCGGTAGCTCGTCAGGCTCATAACCTGAAGGTCGGTGGTTCAAATCCATCTCCCGCAACCAGTTAAATAAAAAACACACCTAACATGGTGTGTTTTTTTGTTTAATTTTTTGTGGTCAGTGGTTTGACACCATGCAACATAGTTGCTTGGTTCAAAATTTGTATATGAGAACGAACGATAGAGAAGTTTGAATAACTACAAATTTGCGCGCAGGCATAATATGCCGAGCGACCACAAGTAGATTACACAAGCGAAGCGCAGTGTAATCGTTACGGTTGCCACGCAGATACGAAGTATCGAGTGAATTCCATCTCCCGCAACCAAGATTTAATGAAAAAATACCCCTTGCGGGTGTTTTTTTATTAAATATGTGTGTTGTGTCGGGTTTGAACCACCGAAGCAAGGTGGTTCAGTACAAGCAAAAGCCAGACGATAGTAT
>CALYRP010000087.1 GCA_945483255.1 uncultured Pseudomonadota bacterium | reverse complement strand
AAAAATAAAAAAATAATTTTTTTTTATAATGAGAATATAACCCAAATACTGTATATTGTGTTAAGAGGAACCTAAGAAACACTATATATAGTATTTTTGTCAATTTAAGGGGTTAAAAGATGGCTACCGATAAAAACGAAACAAAGATCCAAGTTGTATCCACACTGACATGTGAATTGGAATCTGTTAAAAAACGTTCTGGCGAAACAGTACCATTTGATGCAAAAAAGATTTTTGATGCGATAAAGGCGGCTGTTGCTGTTACACACGAAGTGTCAGATGCAGATATCGTCAAAATCACCCAGGATGTTTTGAAAAGATTGGACAAGAAATACGCGGGGCAAACACCATCTGTCGAAGATATCCAAGATATTGTTATTCAAACATTGATGGATTCCAAGGCATACAAGACTGCTGAATCTTATATTGTGTATCGTCAAAAACGCGCTGAAACACGTGATGCATTGGTTGATGCTGTTTCTGTAATTGGTAATTATGTATCCGAAGCTGATTGGCGTGTCAAAGAAAACGCAAATATTGGTTATTCTATTGGTGGTTTGATTTTGCGTTCATCTGAACGTATGACCGCTGAATATTGGTTAAGTTTATATCCAAAAGATATTGCAGATGCACATAAATCTGCGGCGTTCCATATTCACGATTTGGGTTGGTTGACCGGGTATTGTGCCGGTTGGTCGCTGCGTGAATTGTTATACGAAGGATTCAATGGTGTTCCAGGATATTTACAATGTGCGCCGGCTAAACATATGGCAACCGCGATTTCCCATATGGTGAATTTCCTTGGGACATTGCAAAACGAATTTGCTGGTGCCCAAGCATTTTCGTCTGTTGATACTTATTTGGCACCATATGTTCGCGTGGATAATTTATCTTATGCAGATGTTAAAAACGCAATGCAAACATTAGTGTTTAATTGTTCGGTGCCTTGTCGTTGGGGAACACAAACACCGTTTATTAACTTTACTTTCGATTGGACTTGTCCAAAAGATTTGCGTGAACAACGTCCGTTTATAAACAAAAAGATGGTTGATTTCACATATGGCGATTTGCAACCTGAAATGGATATGATTAACAAGGCCTTTATCGAAGTTATGACCGAAGGCGATGCCCAAGGCCGTCCATTTACATTCCCAATTCCAACATATAACATCACAGATGATTTCCCATGGAATCATCCAAATGTTAAACCTTTGTTTGATTTGGCGGCAAAATACGGTATCCCAAATTTCCAGAATTTCTTGAATTCTGATTTGAATCCAACCGATGTTCGTTCAATGTGTTGTCGTTTGCGCCTTGATGTGCGTGAATTGTTGAAACGCGGTGGTGGATTGTTCGGTTCTGCGGAAAAGACAGGTTCTATCGGTGTTGTTACAATCAATTTGGCACGTCTGGGATATATGCACAAGGGCGACCGCGAAGGTTTATTGCGCGAATTGAAACGTTTACTTGATTTGGCGCGCGATTCATTGGAAATCAAACGTAAAATCATTTCCAAGAATTTGGAACGTGGACTTTATCCATTTACAAAACGCTATCTTGGGGACTGGAATCACCATTTTTCAACAATTGGGGTTAATGGTGCTAACGAAATGGTTATGAATTTCACAAACGGCACAGATAACATTGCAACCGTATTTGGTAAAAACTTGGTTTTGGAAGTGATGGATTTCATCAGAACAAATCTGGCAGATTACCAAGAAACAACAGGCAATTTGTATAATTTGGAAGCCACCCCAGCCGAAGGATGCGCATATCGTTTTGCAAAAACTGATAAAAAGAATTTCCCAGATATTATTACTGCGGGAACAGAAGATGCACCTTATTATACAAATTCAACACAATTGCCGGTGTATTTCACAGACGACCCATTTGTCGCCCTTGAACACCAAGAAGAATTACAACGCAAATATACGGGTGGCACAATGTTGCACCTTTATATGGGCGAACCTGTTTCTTCCGGGGAAGCGGCTGAAAAAATCGTTCGTACAATATTCGAAAATTACAAAGTGCCATATATGACATTGACACCTACATTTTCAATTTGTCCGAAACACGGCTATTTACCTGGACGTCACACTTTCTGTCCAAAATGCGATGCAGAAATTGCGGCGAATAACAATGATTGTCAATGCAAATGCGGCGACCACGAATAATAATAAAACAATAAAAAGGAAAGGAGAGTATTATGAACCCACAAGCAAAAAGAACACCATGCGAAACATTTTCACGTTCAATGGGATATATCAGACCAATCAACAATTTCAATATCGGTAAACGTGCCGAATTCGAAGAAAGAAATACTTTCACCGAAGCAAATTCTTTGACAGCAGGTTCCCGTCATTGTGAATTGATGAAGAAAGCCGCATAAGGTTAATGTTGTTATGAAAGAATTACAAATCGGCGGCCTGGTTTCCTTTACAACGATTGATTATCCGGGAAAACTGGCCGCTGTATTATTTTTAAAGGGATGTCCGTTAAAATGTGCCTATTGTTCCAATTCGCACTTGATTGCGGTGGAAAATGGTGAATACGACCCCGAAAAAGTCTTTGATTGGTTGAAAGCACGTGCCGGTAAATTGGAAGGCGTTGTGTTTTCGGGCGGCGAAGCATTGATGCAGGCGGATACAACAATCGAATACATGAAACGTGTCAAAGAATTAGGATTTGCAATCGGTTTGCATACAAACGGTTTTTATCCAGATTTATTGAGAAAGGTCGATGGTATTGTTGATTGGGTGGGACTTGATTTCAAAGCGACAAAACAACACTATAAAGATTTAACCGGCATCGATATCGCGTATGACCGTATGATAGAATCTTTGCAATATTGGGTATCCACAGGACGTGGATTGGAAGTTCGTACAACATGCGATCCGCGTTATGTATCCAAAGAAGATTTGTTGGAAATTGCAAAAATCGCATCGGGCGCCAGCGTAAAACATTTTGCCGTTCAAAAATATACCCCATATCACGAAGAAGAGGCCGCGCAGACAACACCAGCAGATCGCGAACAATTCTTTAACGATGACGATTTAAAGAAAAAAATAGAAAGTTTATTTGAAAGTGTAATCTGGCGGAATAATTAAAAAACACCCCACACGGGGTGTTTTTTTATGATCTTATTCTTTCTATTAATTTTGCGAAAAATGATTGTTTTGTTGCAAACGGAGCTTGTTTTTCTGCTTCTATTTTTTTATTGTTTACTACTTTGCCTGGTATTCTGAACATAGGTTCCACGGTATAAGCATCTCTGGTTGTATACTGTATTGGTTCGTTGTAATATTTTTTTGTTTTTTGAAATAATTCAAGACGTTTTTGAATAATTCTGTCACATAATTCTTCAACAGTATAAACATTATCCATATATCCTAAAGCAATATTATACTTTTGTTCAATTGCTTTGTATATGGCAGGATCTATGAAAGAAAAACCTTGTTCTAGTTTTGTATTGAACGTTGGGTTGTCATCTTGTACCAAACCTGAATCAACAATCCATTTAGAAATTTCATTCAAAATTTGTGTTTTGGCATATTGTTTTGGGTTTATAACAATAGGTGTTTTTTGTTTTTCTTGTTTTTTTGAAATCGACATTGTGACAACTTCGCATAAGTCATCAAGTGTTTTTATATTGTTAATAAAATATTCTATGTCAATATTAAATTTGTCTTCAATTTCCATAATTAATTCAGCGAGTTGTTCTTCGTATAATAAGTTCAATGTTT
>CALYRP010000086.1 GCA_945483255.1 uncultured Pseudomonadota bacterium | reverse complement strand
AAAAAACTTGATTTTCGGTTTTTGTGTGCTAGGCTGTGTTTCCCTTGCCCCCTAAGAAAAGAGGTATATACATGACAGAAACAAAAAACAGAATACAATCTATTGAAGCACCAAAGCACAAACACTTTTGGTGGGAAGTAGCATATACAATTGACAACAAACGTTATCTTAAAAGCTTTTTAGACGTTGTAAAAGCCTACACTTTTTTCAACAAAAATAATTTCACACAACAAAGATAAATAAAATGATAAAAGTCGCTGCTGCTGTTATAAAATATGAAGACAAAGTATTATTGATGCGTCGCGCACCTGGTCAAAAATACGCCGGCATGTGGGAATTTCCAGGTATCAAAGTCCAAGAAAACGAGCGCGCATCCGCCGCATTGCGCCGTGAATTAGATGAAGAATTATATATCAAAGCAAATATTGGCAAATTAATAACATCTGTGGTGGACAACGAATACGAAACATTCGCATATAATGTTGAATATGTTGATGGACTTATAACGCTACATGTTCACGACGATATGCAATGGGTTCCATTGACAGATGCATTAAAATATAATTTATTGCCATCTAATCGAAAAATAATTATGCATATGACAAACACAAAAGAATCTGTAAAAAAACCAGAAACATTGGATTCCGCGTTAGAACAAATTATTGATAAACCTGTGCTTGATTCATCAACAAACAAATACGTTGTAAACATAAAAAACGGTTTCTTTGGTACATCGCGCAGTTTTTCTTCGCAACACGCGGCTATCAGTTTTTATGTGGATACTGTTCGATATATTATAAACACATTACAGAACCGTCGATTAACAAACACCAAGGAGAAATAAATCTTGGTTATCTATAAAAACCTAGGGATTTAAACAATTTGTTTAGATCCCTTTTTTCATTCATAATTGTTGTGTGAATTTGGATATAAAATAACAAACATTTTGTTTTCCAATTCAAACACCAAATTGAAGCATATCCAAATTCACATTTTATTTATACAAAACATAAAAAAACCGCCTTGCGGTGGTTTAATTTTTTTGGTGGAGGCACAGGGACTGGCTCGGCATAAATGCCTGTGCCGCATTCGTTAGCACTCAAACTTCGCAGGCTCGTTTTCGCTTACTCATAGTCGAACAGGGTTCTTGTCCAGATGTTCGACAAAATAAAAAAACACCCATCGGGTGTTGTTTTATTCTTGGTGGACGCACAGGGACTCGAACCCTGGACCCACTGATTAAGAGTCAGTTGCTCTACCAACTGAGCTATGCATCCAGTGGAATCAATTGTATATGCTTTTTCTGCCAAATGCAAGTTTTTATCACAGATTATTTCCTTTGATGCCTAGGCAATCAAACCTGGGGATATTATGTTTTTTTTAATATAAAATCAAATTACAACCCACAACAAAGGAGATATCTATGAAAATAAAAACATTGGTTTTATTAACATCGCTTTGCGGCATATCTGTATTAACCGCGGGATGCACAATGTGCCCGACACATAAATACAGCCACCACGAACATCAATATAATCGCCAACACAGAAACACACCACAAAAAACGCAACAACCTGAAATAGTCGAAGCATCAGAAACAGTCGTATTCTATCAAACATATGGTGCCTCTGATATAGATAGTGTATCTGCAAACATGTACACAAAGAATTCGCAAGGTGGCAAATCTGAAATGGGAACCATCAAATTCAAAGAAACTGATGACGGTTTAAAAATGAAAGTAGATTTGGAATACTTGCGCCCAGAAAAAGTATATACAGCACACGTGTATCAATGCGGCACCTGCAACGACAGTACTTGTTGTGATACAAACCCAATGGCAATCGAATTACCAAAATTGAAAATTCATTCTGCCGGCCGTTTACAACAATCATACATTGTCCGCGGATTAACTGCGACACAATTGAATAATGCAAAGTTAATTTTGACACGCGACAACGGATACAAGGCCGCATGGGGAATATTAAATTAATAAAAAATGTTTCAAAAAAAATGGGCGCACATGCGCCCTGTTTTTTTATCTAGTTTATTTTTTCAAATATTGTGTTGGGTTATATGCCTTGGTCCCCTTGCGAATTTCAAAATGAAGTTGTGGTTTATCAACCTTGCCTGTTTTACCAGCACGTCCGATTGGGGTTCCTACATTTACACGCGTTCCACGTTTAACAGACATTGAATCAAGATGTGCGTAAATCGTCATCCAACCATCACTGTGCTGAATAATTATTAAATTTCCCATACCCTTCACTTCGTTCCCAGCATACGCAACAACACCATTTTCAGCCGCTTTGACCGTTGCACCAACGGATGCAGCAATATTAATACCATCGTTAAACAATCCATTGTTTTTTGCACCATATCCCGACAATATTTTCCCACGCAGAGGCCACGAGAATTTTGATGCGGAACGCGCACTAATTTTTGGCAATTGCTGTTTCGGATTAGATGATATTTTTTGTTTTCTTTCCGCCTTTGGTGTATTCTTGTTTTGTTGAATAACAATCGGTTTAACATCATTTTTAGCCGGTGTAATTGTGGCCGGTGCCTTTGCAGGTGTTTTTATTTCAGACGGCGAACGCGTTTCAACTTTATCTAAATTTGGAACCTTTATCTTTTGTCCAACCGATAATGTAAACGGTGCAGATATTTTATTCATAACCGCTAAATCATTAACTGGTATTTCATATTTACGTGAAATTGAATATAATGTATCGCCCTTTGACACGGTTATTTCTTTTAAACCAACACGCGTCGTTTTATTTGGTTTGATTGTTTCTTTAACCAATACTTTTTCAGATTTAATTTCTGCCACTTTTTCTTTTGATATAAGATTTGGTATTTCTTTTTTTGCACCAGGTTCAATTGTTGATTGGCGTTGTGTTGTTAATTTTTGCCCAATTGATAAAGTATAAGGTTCTTGTAAATTATTTATTTTTGCAAATTCAGAAACACTCATATTATTTTTACGCGCCAACGAATAAACTGTATCGCCACGCACAACAATAATTTCATCAGTATTTTTTTCAATATGTTTGTTTTTCTTTTCTTCAATGATTTCTGGTGTTCCATAAAGCGGCACAATCAAATAATCATCAGCGATTTCTTGTTCAATTTTTTGTTCTGTTTTTTTCACATTTTCTTCTTGTTCCGGCACCAAAACATAATCATTTATACTGGCATATAAAACATAATCATTTATATTTGCGTTACCGTATAATTCTGGCGATGCATAAACCCCATAATCAGTTACCGCAGAATTATATATTTCTGGTTGTGTGTACGGATCCGCCAATAACGCCGGATATCTGTCTTCGATAAACATTCCTATGCTGTCAGGAATAGATACAATTTTTGGTTGTAAATCGCATGCGCCAAGAAAAAACGCACCCAAAACACACGCACAAAAGAAAATTTTATACATTCTCATCCCATAAATTATATCATAAAACGTGCTTAAAACAAAACACTTATGCGAATCAGTCGCGCATAAAAACAAGGCTAATTTCAAACAACAACCACATCGGCACTGCCAATAAAACCTGCGATAATATATCTGGGGGGGTCAACATTGCCGCCAATATAAACACGCCTATAATAACATATTTGCGGCTTTTAATTGCAGACTGTTTGGAAAGCAGCCCTACCCTGTTCAACCCAACTAAAACCAAAGGTAATTGAAATGCAATTCCAAAAACCTTTAACATAGAAATCGAAAAAGCCAAATATCCTTTTATTGATGGTAATAATACGGTGGGAACAGATGCCGA
>CALYRP010000085.1 GCA_945483255.1 uncultured Pseudomonadota bacterium | reverse complement strand
GAAGATTAAACGACAGAATTTTGATTGTACCAGAAGGAAAAAGAACAAGTTTTAGGAAAAGACATGAAAAACGCAAATAATATGAAAAATAACTTAAATAATATGTTTAAAAAGAAAGATGGTTCAAAATTTTATTTAATCGCATTTCTTGTTTTGTTTGTCGCATTAATTGTGCGTGTTATATTCTTTGGCAATATAAACGGTATATCAAAAACAAATAATACCGAAATCAAAACACCAATAGAATTGTCTTTTTCAGATGTTTTGCGTCGTGCGAATGATATTAAAACAATGGATATTCACAAAGACAATGTTGCGACGGGGACACTGAAAGATGGGACCCCGTATCGTGCAACAATTACTTATAATCCTGAATTATTGGAAAAAATTTCTAAAAACGGGGCAAGTGTTTCTATTAATAATACTGATTCTGTGTGGGATGGGGTTGCAAAATGGTTGCCAATATTGGTCAGCGCATTATTCTTGATTTGGTTATTGCGTTTAATGCGTGGCGGAAATGGTGGTGGTGGCATCACGCGCAGTTTAATTGGTCAAAATCCAACGAAAATTACAACCGGTAAAACAAAAACAACATTTAAAGATGTTGCTGGCATTGACAGCGAAAAACAAGAATTAATGGAAGTTGTCGAATTTTTAAAACACAAAGAAAAATTCAAGGCACTTGGTGCGCGTGTTCCGCGTGGTATATTGCTTTCAGGTGAACCTGGTACCGGGAAAACTTTGTTAGCGCGTGCCGTAGCCGGTGAAGCGAATGTCCCATTCTTTGCCACATCGGGCAGTGATTTTTCAGGTATTATTGTGGGGCTTGGTGTTGCTAAAATCAAAGAAATATTTGAATTGGCAAAACGCAATGCGCCATGTATTTTATTCATTGATGAAATTGATGCCATCGGTCAAAGCCGCAGTAAGCATTCACTTAATGATAATGATCGCGAACAAACATTGAATCAGTTGTTGATTGAAATGGATGGTTTTGCGAATGATACGGGCATCATTGTTATTGCCGCAACGAATCGTCCAGATATGTTAGACAAGGCGTTATTGCGCCCGGGCCGTTTTGACAGACAAATAAATATTGATTTGCCAAATCTGGAAGGCCGTCGTGATATTTTGGAATTACATGCAAAAAAATTCAAAATTGCAGATAACCTGTCAATGTTAGATATTGCACGTGGTACAACTGGATTTAGTGGGGCTGATTTGGAAAACTTGCTTAATGAAGCGGCACTTCACGCGGTACGTGTTGGACATAAAGTGGTTGAAAAAAGTGATGTCGAAGAAGCGCGTGATAAGATTTTAATGGGGCCGAAAAAGAGTCGTAAAATCAGACCAGAAGATATTAAATTAACCGCATATCACGAAGCGGCTCATGCGTTTGTCAGTATGCATTATGCTGATATAACAAACCCGATTCACAAGGCGACAATTATACCGCGTGGGCGTGCGTTGGGTATGGTTCAAACATTGCCTGTCGATAACAAGGTTTCAATGACACTTGCCGAAGTGCGTGCAGATTTGGCGATTGATTTGGCAGGACGTGCATCCGAAGAAATATTCTTTGGGCCAAATAAAATTACAACAGGTGCCGAAAACGATATTATGCAGGCATCGCGTCTTGCGCGATATGCGATTACAACTGCGGGGTTGTCATCAAAAATCGGTATGGTTGCGATTAATCAATTGGATACATTTGGACAAAGAACTGCGCTGGAAAATGCGTCTGAAAAAACCGCCCAGGCTGTTGATGCAGAAGTGCGCGCATGGACAGACAATGCATATAAAGATGCAAAAAATCTTATTTCCAAAAACAAGGCAACAGTTGAAAAAATAGCCAAGGCATTATTAGACAAAGAAACATTGTCTGCAGAAGAAATTCGTGAAATTATTTCTGGCAAAAAAACGGTCGCAAAAAAAACAGTAAAAAAATCAAATGCAAAAAAATAATGATGTAAAATTCGAAGTCCTGCGTATGCCGCCGGAAAACACAAATTCGGTGTTGATAAGTCTTGGAACAGATGCTGTGATATTTGATGCGTGGGGACGCGCAAAAGATTGGGAAAAGGTTTTATTAGACCGTGGATTAAAATTGCGTGCAATATATTCAACACATGGACATCCTGATCATATATCAGCGGCACCGGCTTTGGCGCGCGCGTTTAATGTTGATTGGTATTTAAATGCAAATGATAACTATTTAATCGGGTGGGGTAATGAATTGTTGGATATGTTCGGTATCCCGCATATTCCCGCAAATTATAAAAAACCATTGAATTTGTCCGCTGGCACGATGGAAATATTGCCAGATATAGATATGGAAATTATGGAAAGTCCAGGCCACACACCTGGTGGTTTAATGTTTTATTTTCCAAAATATAAAATTTTGGTGGTTGGTGATACTTTATTCCAAGAAAGTTATGGGAATACCAGTTTTCCGGGTGGTGACGAAGACCAAATACATCAATCAATTCATAATTTATATGATATGGATTTGGATGATGAAACATATGTCGTTCATGGACACGGTATGGATACGACAATCGGGTGGCTAAAAAAACATAACCCGTATTTTAAAGCGTAAAAACCAGAACACGATTTATGCCTGATAAATCTTTTTCGATTCGTTCGAATTTATATCCATAAAAATTAAATGTTTTAATAACGGCATTTGATTGTCCAACACCGATTTCCAGGTATATTTTGCCGTTTTCTTTCAATAAATTTTTTGCGTTTTTTGCGATTTGTTCGTATGCTTCAAATCCATCGTTTTTTGCGTACAATGCGATTTTTGGGTCAAATGTTGCACCAATGTTTATGCGATTATCGCCATATTTTATATAAGGTGGATTTGAAACGATAATGTCAAATTTTTCATCAGATTTGAATTTTGCAAAATCAGCGTGTTTTAATTTAATTGGCAAATTTAATTTTTTAATGTTTTTACGTGCGACACGTAATGCCGCATATGATTTATCAATCGCGACCCCTGCCGCATTCGGTATTTTTTTACAAAGTGCACATATAATACACCCGGTTCCTGTTCCCATATCAAGAATTGTTCGTTTTTGGTTTGTTGCGCAATCTTTTATAACTGATTCAACCAAAGTTTCTGTGTCTGGACGCGGGTCAAGCGTGGATTTGTTTGTATAAAATTCAATTCCATAGAACCATTTTGAATGAATTATTTTTGCAACTGGCATACCGCGGCGCAATAAATGTGCATAATAAAGTGTGCGCCAAAAAGAAATTTTTGGGTATTTTTCCGTGATAATTCGGGCCGCACGAATGCCACCTGATTTTTGTAAAATTGTGAACGCTTGATTTATATTCATATTTTTATTATAATGGGCCTTATGAAAAAAGCAAAAATTATTATTAAAAAGATGAATGCCAGATTGGTAAAATCTTGTAAAAACATCGGCAATATGAAAATCGAAATGTTGTCAAAAATTGTTTTGTATGTCGCAATATTTATGGTTGTTTTGGCGTTTGGTGTAATATGTTTTTATAAACCTGCGCGTGATGCGGTATTTTCAAGCGAAACGCACACTGTCGTTGCGGTAAAATCTGGGGATACATTATCCAAAATATTGGGTGAAAACGGATTTTCAATGCGCGACATTGATACGATATCCAAGAATTTAAAGAAAGATGTTGATTTTACAACATTGCGCGCCGGGCGCGATAAAATAGACTTTGTTCGTGCAAACGAAAATGCACCAATTTCAAAAATAGTCATTGAAAATGGTCCATGGAATCGCATTGAAATTGATTGCGGGACACCTGATACATGGCAATGTCAGAAAATAGAAATTGAACGAGATACACGACTTTCTTATAAAGAAGGCGAAATAGCCA
>CALYRP010000084.1 GCA_945483255.1 uncultured Pseudomonadota bacterium | reverse complement strand
ACGTTCAAAAGACACATCATCAAATGGATAAACCAATAAACGCGCATACGCAATCGCATCGCGTATTTCAGCCCTGTCATAAAATTTTGTTGCACCAACCAAACGATACGGGATACCACGCGATGTAAATTCTTCTTCGAATGTCCGGGATAAAGAACCCATGCGAATTAACACTGCAAACATTGAATAATTATTATTCGCATTACGCAAAATTGTATCAGAAACAAATCGCGCTTCGTCCCAATCAGATGGCAATGTTAAAACATAAACCGGTTCGCCACTTGATTGCATATTCGCAGCATGCAAATCTTTGCCAAGGCGCCCCATATTATTTTTAATTAATGAATTTGCCGCACTCAATATATTCGGCGTACTGCGATAATTAATTTCAAGTCTTATTATCTTTGCCCCAGGATAAGTTTTTTCAAATTCCAATATATTTTTTATTTCTGCACCGCGCCACGAATATATCGATTGGTCATCATCGCCCACACAGCAAATATTTGGATTATCTTTATTCGCGGTCAGCATTTTTAACAAATTCATTTGTGCCGCATTAGTATCCTGAAATTCATCGACCATTATATATTTGAACTGATTTTGATATTTGTGTAAAATTTCGCTGTTTTTTTCAAATAATTTCAGAACCAATAAAATAATATCGCCAAAATCAATCGCGCCTAATTTTTCCAATTCTTCGTTATATGCCTTTAATATTTTCAACGCAACCGGGGACAGCGACATTTTTTCAAAATCAATTACGCCCTTGTCTTTGATATTTGAAATTCGTTCCACCCAATCAGACGGATTAAATTCCTTGGCATCTAATGCCATATTATTTATAACACGTTTAAGAACGGCCTTTTGATCGTCTTCGCCATATATCAAGAAATCACGACGAAGGCCCAGTGCGGCATAATTGGTGCGCAAAATACGCAAACACATAGAATGGAAAGTCCCCATCCACAAATCCCCACAAAGATGTGCGATTTCATTATACTGTGCAACACGAAAGCGCATTTCATTTGCCGCCTTGTTGGTAAATGTCAACGCCAATATTTGCCATGGATATGCCGCGCCAGTATGCAAAATATGCGCCACACGCGATGTCAAAACACGTGTTTTCCCGGTCCCAGCCCCAGATAACACCAACAATGGCCCGTCAAGCGTCGTAACGGCCAATTTTTGCGCATCATTCAAATTTGACATATAATCCATAGACATTTTTTTAATTTTCCATATTGTAATTTATAAAAGAATTCTATACAATCATTTTGTTTAAAAAATGGAAAGGTTATGTCGCGAATAATTTGCTTTGATATTGAAACCACAGGATTTGAATATTTGCGGGGCGACCGCTGTATTGAAATCGGTGCGGTTGAATTGGTTGACGGCAAATTAACAGAAAACACGTTCCACGAATACATCAATCCCGAAGGCAAAATAATTCCACCTGAAACATATATGGTTCACAAAATTTCAAACGCATTTTTGGAAGACAAACCAAAAATGTCTGTTATTGCACCAAAATTTTTGGAATTTATTGGTGATTCACAAATTGTGGCGCACAATGGGCTGGATTTTGACTTTCCATTTATAAATTATGAATTGGAAAAATTACATTTGAAACCGATTCCGCGCACACAAATGCTGGATTCAATTGTTATTGCACGAAATCGCGTTTATGGGCCTAAATCTTACACACTGGACGCGTTGGCAAAATGGTTTGGTGTTTCATTAACCGCGCGCGCTGATGCCCATGGTGCGCTAATTGACGCGGAAATTTTGGCACATGTTTATACTGAATTGGAAAACACTGCCCCGGCAATAGATATAAATGAATTGATTCGTGAACAACACGACGCATTTTTAAAAACGCCAAAGATTGGTGGCGATTTTCCGAAACGCACATTTGAAATTCCATCTGACGAATTGGAAATTCATAATCAATTTATGGAAAAATTGTTAAGCGAATAAAGATTTTTTCTGTCCTGTTTTGTTTACAAATCTATTTTTATTCCCCGCCTTGGGCGGGGTGGATTGCGTCAGCAAGACGGGGAGGGTTGGATTATTCACAAATTATCAATATTATGTTTTATCCAAATTAAGATATTTGACATGTCTTGTTTTACATCATTTAGATTTTTGTAATTCTTGCCAGAGTAATACTTCGGACAAATTGCCAGCTTTGCGATTTGCGCGTGATAAAGATTTAAGTTGTTTGTTGTATGAATACATTTTTTCAACCCTCCCCGTCGCTTCGCGCCACCCCGCCCCGGGCGGGGAAATAATCGATGACGAATTAGAAATTCATAATCAATTTATGGAAAAATTGTTAAACTCAGAAAAATAAAAAACCGAATATTACGTTCGGTTTTTATTTACATATAACTTCGCTACCAACCAAATCGCAATTTGCCGGTTTACCGAATCTCGTATTCCAATCACATTTACTACTGTCTCTTTCGACTTCTGTTTGCGACGGCCACATATAGTCGCCATATTCAACAGTAAAATAAGCATTCTCATAACATTTTGTTATGCCACTTAAATAACTGTCTATTCTGTAACATCTTTCATTATATTCTGCATATCCTGTCGGACAATCACAAGCGCGTGTAACAGTATTAAAATTAACCTTGACACTTGCTGATGTCATAACTTTATCAGACCACGAACATAGCTCTTGACCTTTTGCGTCCGCATTTTGGATACAGCGACCATATATATTGGCAGGGGCATAATCTGTTCCCATCATAAAATTATCATCACTTGAACAGGTGCAATCTTTCGGACGCCATCTGCCATTGACATTAATAGCCAGAACATATTTCCCACGTGGACATTCCGTTGTTGGTTCTGTCCATGTTTGGCAAACATTATTGATAGCGACAGTTCCTGATGGGCAAGCGGATACACAAGAACCACCAGAAACAAAATACCCCGCTTTACATACACATCTGTCATTAACATAAGCGCCGCTTACAGTGCCATCAGTGTAAACAGAATTATCTGGGCAAAGTAATGATTGATAAAACATTTGTGAAATGCCTTGGATAAACATTGAATTTTGTTCGGTTGGTGTTTTGCCATCAATCTTTTGTGCCATTTCATTGTCGTATGCAAATACCGCATAACCACATGTTAATGCAACATTATAACATGCACCTGTTAATACTTTGTAAACATTGTCAACAGATGCCGCCGTTGTCCATGATGTAATTTGTGAATTCTGTTTGTTATAACATGCCTGGACATCTGCCATACAAGTTGACGCATAATCAGAAATAATTTTTGATTGGGCGGCTTTGATATTAACCATTGCGCGTTGGATGTAATTTACGACAACTTCGTTGTATGGATTATATGCTGTATTTTTACCCGCGGTTACATATGTGTAATCTTGACATTTATCCAAAACCGCGCGGCAAAGCCCACCGTCTTTGACAGTGTTACCTGTTCCAATTTTTTTCATCAAATAATTAACAATGCATGCGCCATCGCTGTTTGAACATGTTGTATCATTCGCAGAATTTTTTATAAATTCAGTTGTAATTTTTGTATTGTTATAACTTTTTGTTGAATCGCCGTTTACATCTTGCATAAACCCAAGAATCATTGCGATATTTTGTCCCAATACAACATTACCATTTTCATCAATATATTTCTTGGTTGGGTCCAAACATTTTACATAATCATCACCACAAACCATGTCATCCAACATACATGTTTCAAGTGCGCCAACACATCCCCTGATATCATATTGATTTTTGTTCTGTAAAACCGCCAGACGTGCTTTTTGTAACATTAAATTTGCACTGCGCACATTGTTTTTTAATGTGTCATTTAATTTAATTAAACCCTGTTCGTATGCAACA
>CALYRP010000083.1 GCA_945483255.1 uncultured Pseudomonadota bacterium | reverse complement strand
ACTCCCCATATCGCCAACGCAGCAACTCCAGCCACAAAACCCCAGACAATAAAACTAATAACAATGCGAAACTACTTCTTAAATTTCATAAGATTTATTTTATCTTAATATTTAATGATTGCAAGTATCGACATAAAAAAAACCGGCAACGCCGGTCTTTATTATAATTCAACTTTGCCATTAGTTACAATCACATCGCCAGTTTCCATTGAAAACTTTCCACCAGCTTCGCTGACCAATAATTCACCAGCAGCAATTTCAGCATAATCTAGTGGATCTGATACGAACGCATCTAATTTACCAGCCGCAACCCACGCCAAATCCAACGCCGGGCATCCGGTTTCACGCGCATTACCAGAAATAATAGGACGAATACCGTTTGTGTTATAACCAATTGTTAAATCAGATGGTTCAACCAAATTTGATACGCGAATTTTTTCAGAATGATACGCGCTGAATACATATGCGCCCTTTTCGCGTTCGGCATAATATAATCTTTCATCAATTGGTGAATAAACCAATGCAATCTTAGTTTCACCATTTGAACGCAGTGCCAAAGATATTGCAAAATGTGAATTTCCGCGAATAAAATTGGCCGCCCCTGATAACGCCAAAACGAATTCATCACGACCGTCGCCAGCCTTTGAAACATTTGGTGTTAAAAGACCCGCGCTTGGACGAACCAATTGCAAATCAGACAAAATACTTTCTTCGATTCGGGCGGATGCTTTGGCTACGAAATCGCGCGCACTTTTCAAAGATTGCTGTAAATTTTCAACTTCACCAAAATCGTGGCGCAACCCCGTCGCAGTATTTTGCAATGCTGCGAACATTTTGTTTAATTCTGTTGAGCCTTTAATCAGCAAATCCATGATATTGCCTTTTGATTTATCTTAGAATTTAAATCCAGCAAATTTGCTTTTGAATTCTTCCGCACGTTTACCTTTGGCACCGTCGTTATTGCGTTGCCCAGTCCATGCAGGGTGATTCAAATTATCAGTAGATAAAACCAAATCTTTTTTAACAGAAGAATACATTTTTACTGTTTTTCCGTCAGTTGTAGTGACGTTAATTTCATGATATTCTGGATGAATTCCTTTTTTCATCGTGTTGTCCTTTGTTTAAAATTACCTAAATAGCCCGAAGATTATACCTGCTTTTTTATTAAAATCAAGATAAAGTTATTGAATATGGAGTTAATATTGCCCAATACAACCCAAATAAGAATTACCTGTGCTTTCGATAACATTTATAAACTGGTTTTGGTTTTTTCCAGAAAACAAAGCCAAAATCGTTCCTGCATCAGTTGCCAACATATCTGCAACAGTTGCAATGGACGAATTCATTTTCTTGAAAAAACCGCTAGAAGGTCTTATTTCTGCGGCTAATAATTGATTCTTTCCACGCAAATTGGCGCTTCCTTCTGGAACAATAACCATCAATTGACATTCTGGTGAAACAATAATTTTTTCTATAATAACACCATTGCCACCCAATAATTCACCCCACCAGCCAGTTGAACCACAAAACACAGGGTAATAAATAACCGCATCTTTCTTTTGGTTAAAGATTTCCCCGATATCAAGATCGTCTGCAATAACTTCTGGCATAAGACCAGTAATATTGTTTATAACCTTGCGCGACAATTGGTAATCATTATTACCATTTGTTTTGTGTGGCCAATAAAGAATCGGAATTTTACTCATCACGATTGATTATAACAGATTCGGTGCCGATAAAAAAGAGCACTTTGTTAAATAAACCACTTGATTTTTTATTTTTTTATTGCTGATGCCCATTTTTTAAGGTTTCCCCACATTATTTTTATATCTTCTTTTGCTGTATTATAGTATTTATCAGATATTTTAATGTTGAAAAGCATACTTGTTAACTGTGGTATCATTGTCATAAACATGGCAATAAATATACCCATCAAAACAACTGTTAAAATGCTGTCATTCGCAAAAACCAAACCATCCATCAATATTTTCGAATCGTTATTGGTGATGGCTGTTTGTAAAACATTTGCCCCACTCCATGAACCAAAAGCCGCGTTTAAAAACATTATTGAAAAAGTTAAAAATACCACAGTTAATGCAATTCCTACAACTGCTGTAATCACATCATCTATCATTTTGCGAATCGTTTTTTCACCTTTTGGGAAAAGCGCAAAATTTTCATCATCAAACATCCACGCCATCAACATTAATGGCAACATAATCAAATCCATCGATAATTTTACAAACACTTCCAAGAAATAAAGAGGTATTGGCAATAACGCATAAAAATATAAAACTAATATTAAAAGCCCTGCAAAAAACATTGGTATATTTGGAAATATTGGAATATTTGCTAAAATCTTGTGCATATAGTCGCTGTTAAATGCCATATTCATTATGGTCCAACCAACACTCATTCCTAAACCAGTTATTTGATGAACATTTGCCACTTCACACGCTAATTGATGTCGCAATTTTGGAGAAAAAGCACCATATGCAGATGCATCCGCAGAAACACTTACTGGATCAGCAATCGCTGTTGCAACCATACATTCTGAAAATTTATCATTATCTGAAATTACATAATCAAACGATGTTCCAATCAGCATTGCCGGTTCAATAAAAATATTGGTTATCAATCTTGGCAATGGCAACATTAACAATATAATTAAAACACCCAACCTGAATATATAGGTTCCAAAATTCCCCATCGTCTTGGACGCATTATCCATTTTATTGTTTAAAAAACCAGACATTAAATTCCACGCAACAAATATCGCCAACAATGTTCCCGCCATAGGTATTATAACCCGCGCAAGAGCCGCATACACTTTAGGCAATAAATTAGACATAGATATCATAACATCTGAAAAAATTTGACATGTCCAACACGATGTAAAGAAATCCAGCGCACTTTTCATATCAACCGGGGCGGCTGTTCGCCATATAGACACACCAATAATACCAACACCTATTGCGGCACCACCCAAAACCAACGGTGCAACACCCCATGCCGAAAATGGCAACATCGCAAACAACGCCATAAAAAAATTTTTTATCGCTTTCATAATTTTAATTATACCACAAATTAAGTTAAATGTGATATAATTCAATATATAAAAAATAAAAAGAGAGAATGCATACACAAAAATCTGTGATATCGCGACTGTTTATGCGTGCCCAAATTTTGTTTGGGGTGTTTGTGATTGGCGCTTTTTTTACCTGTTCCGCCCGTGCGGATATATTAGATGCATATAATTTGGCACCATTCGTTCCACTGGTTCTGGAAACAATGATGAATATTGCAACATCGCTTTATAATTTCTTCGTTGGGAACGGGAATGGAATAATATATATATTGATTTATGCATTTCTGGCTTTTTATATAGGATTGTATCTGGTAAAAATGCATTTTCCAAAAGATTGGTTATCTTTTCTGGGGTTTTCGGATGGTGGCGAAATGTGGGATGGCAAGGCTGATGTTTGGAAAATCGCAGATAATGTTTTAAAACCTTGCGTTCGTGCAATAATTGCCGCGGTGTTTTTATTACAAATAAAACCCGTATATGTAACAGAATGGTTGGTTAATCCGTTTCTTGAATTTGGTTCTATATATACCGAACAAATATTAAAAAACATTAACAATTCAACAATTGAAATGAACGATGGACCGGTATGCCCTGCATCAATTGAAGAAAGCGGTTGGATTTCGAAACGCAGTTGTGATTTTTTGGTAAAACCTGTTTATATCATTTCTAAAGAAAATAACCGGGTTATTAAATATGGTTTTGATTTTCTTAAATCTGGTATTCGTGGTGTAATGAATTTAATTCCGCACGGCGGCGAAGATTTAATGAATATTATAACTGGGATATTGTTATTATTTTCATTTATATCTGCGAATGTGTTTATGGCACTACTTATAAT
>CALYRP010000082.1 GCA_945483255.1 uncultured Pseudomonadota bacterium | reverse complement strand
GTTGTATCATCAGTTAACCAATACCCACCGCATACAACTATATAGTAATTTTTATCATTACGCATCATATCCGCCAATTCTTTGGGAACAGGACGACTACCATCTTTTTTATAAATCCATAACAATTCCAGAACTTTTTCCGGGATTATTTTACCTGCTTTGTCATAACACTTGTCAACCTTGTCATTTACAAAAGACAATATCTGCTCACGACTACCTGCATCACAGGCTCTAAGTATATCCAAAACATACCTATAATCCACACCACAGGCCATAAAATTACGGAATAATTGTCTTTCTGGGTAATTTTCTGCTACTGTTTGACGACCAAACCGCTCTTGCAACTCTTCAAATGTCGATACCTTGCCAGAAACCAGGAAATAAGCTGGCAAATAACGAATTATTGCGTTAACAAACGCTTTTAGCTTTTTACGCTCTTTGTCTCCTTGACCATGATCGCCTTCGCCCTTGATGTTCACAAACTTGCTATTTATGCGATAACGCCAACGAATAAGAGATATGCTTTCAAAAGAATCATCTATGTAGATATCATCCAAATCGCCATCGCCTCCAAGATAAGACCATACTTTTCTTACTTCTCTATCTTGACCAACTTCAAGTTCTCGAATCTTTATATCATTTGAATCTATGTCTTCTGGTTTTATTCTATCTTGTTCTGTACCACCAAATGGTATATAACCATACATTATCAATTGACGCTTCAGATCTTCTATGACCTTTTCTTTGAAATCATCCCCACCCAAGCCACCTGTGCCTCCACCTTCTTCAACTGGCTTAGGATCCGGTTCTGGGTCCACTGTTGGCTCATAATCAGTACCACGATCAGATAACTGTAATGACAATTGACGTGGCTTTTGCAAATCTGCAATATTAACCTTGCTTAAGTCAATTTTATTTGCCAATTTGTCCAAATCAAAATCTATGGAATCAGTAATTCTTTCTATATTCCAGTTCGACACGAATGTCTGGAATATTTCTTCAAAAGTATAAACTTGCCGGTTAAGATTATGATCACGAATTTGGATTGTTGCCAAAGCACGCTCATATTCGTGTTTATAATTTACATCACACGATTGCACAAACAAATGATTTTTAATAAAAGTATCAATTATTTGTAATGTGCGACCTTTGTTATAATCTATAACATACGCTTCTTTTTTGTGATCATTTGGTGTTTTTGCTCTGAATGCTGCTTGGATATACTGTTCAGGGGAAGTCATATCACACATCATTATCACCGCATGACAATCCGGGAATGATACAGCTTGTAAACCTTTACCTATTGTTGCCAACAAATGAAAATGTTCTTTGTCGTTTTTGCACGTGTTATTCCACTCTGTAAACACTTTTTTAGCATCAGGGTCATAATCTTCATTACTATCGTCTTTGGTGCTTGTCCTTACACATTGTATTGCGAGTTTCTCTTTCTTTGCTATGTCAGTAACAGCCCTATAAAATATGTCACAGAATTTTCTACGTGGCGGCAAAACAACCAGCGCATTTGTTATATCCAATTTTTTCCCATCTATGTTAAATCCATCGCTATAAAACGAACTTTTAACCCATTTTTGAATTTGTTCTGTACATTTATCGCTTTCAAAAAACTGGTTAAAACTGCTATCCGTTGCAAAAAATTCATTCTTTGGTGTTATATAAACCATTTCTGGATTATTTAAACGAAACTTTTCTTTATCTTCAGCTTTTTCATAATCCTCGTTTTCATCCAGAACACTGTAAACGTACGAATTATTGTCATTGTAATCTTCGTTAGATTTTAATCTAAATGGTGTGCCAGTGATGTCTATTTGCATTTTTGGATTCAGTATTTGCAGCGTTCTTTGTGCACGTTCTGTCATACGCGCAAAATGCGCTTCATCAAAGAATACAGCTATACAATCTTCACGATTTACAATTGGAAATTCTCGTTGAATATCCTCTAATGACTTGCCATCAAACCATTGCTTACTCGCAAAAAAGCACCATTTGTTTTCCTGCAATTGTTCGCGAGAAGGTTTGTTGTTAGAACCATAAATATATAATTTGAAATTGCAACTCTGGTCAAATTTATAGTAATCTTCGCGTAACGCTTGTTCTGCATCAAGTTTTGCAGAAATAAAAAAAACGTATTTCTTATCTTTGTTTTGTTCAAACAAATAATTCATCATTTCAAACGAACATATTGTTTTTCCAAAACGTGGCATAGCAAACAAACCAAAACGTTTCTCACCACTATCATAGGCTTTTTTAAATCTTTCTATAGCTTCCGGTTGTCTTCCACGTAAACTGTAAGTCGTTCCTAATGGAGAGCCATATTCTATATGATCCAAAACCCTTTTTATTTCATCTGGGCTCGTATTAAACCATTCTTTATCTATTTGTTTACAGCCAATTTCAGATAAAACAGCATGAACGTCCTTATCCAATGACTTTTCTTTATTTTTAGGATTTGGAAAATCAACCAAACGACATTCTACATCTGTTATCTGTTCAAACTTGATATGTGTTCCAGATTTAGATGAACGGCCAAGTTCTTGTTTTATACGCTTCTCTGCAGCGGCTCTGGTGGACATACCAGCATATTCTTTTGCATCAGGATCGGCTTCGCCAATGCAATAAGTTTTACCAGGCTCGATTTCATTAAACTGTTTTGTGGTTGTATACCAATAAATAATCATTTCGCGAGACATGTGAAAACATCCTGTAATGTGTTGATTTCATTCCTTTGTTATGAATTATCCTAGCACCCTGCAAGATTTTTTTCAATAATTATCTATTGGGTATATGCCATCAGGCTTTTCAGAAAAAAAATGTTATTGTTGCTATTAAAACAACACAAACCTACTAACTTGTTATATTATTGGGATCTTTACGAGTCAGCAGAGAAAAAACTAATTCTTAAGCTATTTTTTGTTTTTATTTATTACCAAAAATAACATCGGTAATATGTTTTGGCACTTTTCTCAAACATAATTCGCGTATTCTTAACCAGATCATATTGCTGACTTTTTTATATTCCTGACATTCATCATAATCGTCAATACCGATTGTTTTAAGTTTATTAACGTTTATATATGATTTATGTTTTAATGGTTCTACCTGAAATTCGTTGAAAATTACCGACAAATCCTTTTCATAATCATATGGTCTTTTGCTATCACAGGAATTTATCAAATAAAACCATCCTCGTTCCCCACACATACAAATTGCGTACTTGTTCTTAACGGGATACGATGTTCTGCACGGTTTAAAATGATAAATATACCCTGTTTTAAATGACATTTTACAATACCAAAGAACCAAAATTATCAGAAAGGTCCGCTATAATAGCCTGTTTATCAGGGTTGTTTTCATCAACAAACAAGGCATAATCCATTTGTTTATTATCAATAGCATTTTTCCACGATGGTTCATCATGGGTTAAATCTTTTAATTCACCAAAAGTTTTGTTTTTACAAAAATTGAAAGCTGCATTTAAGCATTCTATATCTGTATCGGAAAAATAATCCATATCCGCTTTTCGTTTAGCAGTCGTATAAATCTTTTTTCCCCACGCTCTAAAAGATAAAGATTCTTCTATTTCTTTGTAATCATCGTGTGTCAATTTGGAACCATCCATATGAATTGCATCCAACACAAACGACGGGACGGGGCCATTAGCCATTTTGATATATCTATCACCAATAACAGGTGTTCCATATTTATTTATATGAAATTTATCGGCATAAAACATCATCTTCATGAAGAAATACTGCGTCATAGCCGGCTTTTTATTAGCTAAATAAACGATAGCTTCTATGGCTTTTTTTGCATTTAAATTAAATGTTATTGCCACATCATCCTCTTTTATATGTGTTTACATTATACCACAAATTGACTGTTTTTTCAATGTTGAAATTAGCAATTGTATATAAAATTGTCAAGATATATCAAAAAATTATATA
>CALYRP010000081.1 GCA_945483255.1 uncultured Pseudomonadota bacterium | reverse complement strand
GTGATATTGTTAAATCATATGGTGACAAACGTATCAAGTATATTGAAAACGACCACAATATGGGGATTTCTGCATCGCGTAATAAATTGCTGAAAATGGCACGCGGCCAGTACATTGCAATCTTTGACCACGATGATATTTCCGTACCAACCCGCCTGATGCAACAGGTTGAATTTCTAGACGCAAACCCATCTGTGGGTGTGGTGTCGGGATTTATTCAGGATTTTGGCGATAAATCATCCGTTCGTATTGTCCCAGAATTTGATACAGATATTAAAACCGCAATGACCGATTGGTGTTGCGTGTGGCATACGGCGGCGATGGTGCGCAAATCGGTCTTGGTCGACAATAACATAGAATACGAAGAATTTTACAGTCCATGCGAAGATTACCGTCTGTGGTCACAGTTGATGGATGTAACGCATTTTCATAATTTGCAAACAGTTCTGGTTAAATATCGCACATTTGAGAACCAAACATCTGCGCGTCAACAGGCGCGTATGAGCCGCAATCATCGTGCGGTTCAGTTGGATATAATCAATCGTTTTCCGGCATATTACGCCGCATGGCGTGATTCAGATGCGTGTTCAACCCGTTTTCGGTTGCGCCTGTTTGGAAAAATACCATTGATAAAAATAAAACATAACTGGGTTCAGTTGTTTGAATGTATCCCCCTGTTCAAGATTAAATGGAGATAAATATGGTAAAATACGACTTGCTGAATTTCACAGTTCGTGGTGACCATACCGGCAACCTGGTTGCATTGGAAAAGGGAACCGATTTCCCGTTTGATATTAAACGGGTCTACTATATTTGGGGCACCGATAAAAATGCAATTCGTGGTCGGCATGCGCATCGCAAATTGGAACAAGTTATTGTTTGTACATCTGGTTCGTGTGATTTTATATTGGATGATGGACATGAACGCGCAACGGTGCATCTGGATAATCCGGCGGTTGGATTGCATATAAAATCAAACATTTGGCGTGAATTCACGAATTTTTCACCAGATTGCGTGGTAATGGTTCTGGCAAGTGAACATTATGACGAGTCCGATTATATCCGCGATTATCAGCAATTTAAGATGGAGATTGCAAAATGACATGCGCAATATTTAATCATGTACGTATATCAGGAATTGTCACTGTTGTTCCATCTGGGCGTATAAAATTAGATGACGAAATTCAGTTCTATGAAAATAATGAAAATAAATTAAATCGTTTGAAAATGACGGTCGGATTAGGAATGCGATCCGTGGCAGATAAAGACACTACACCTGGCGACATGATGTTTGATGCTGCTGAAAAATTAATTGATGGCATGAATATTGATATTAATACAATTGATGCAATTATATGTGTTACCGATATGCCAGATTATAAATGTCCACCAACGGCGTGTGTGATTCATGGTCGGCTTGGGTTGTCGACAGCGTGTATGGCGTTCGATATAAATCATGGGTGTGCAGGGTATGTATATGGATTATATGTTGCACACAGTATGATTGAATCCGGGGGATGTAAAAAAATATTGTTGTTAGTTGGTGATGCAAAAACGCACAGTATTGATATCCGTGACCGAGTGTCTGCACCGATATTTGGTGATGGTGCGGCAGCGACATTGGTAGAATATTCTGACACATCGGCCAAATCATATTTCAATCTGGGAGCATATGGTGCCGGTTTTGAAAATATAATGATTCCGGCTGGTGGTGCACGTGTTCCGTATTCACCAAATACATCCGTCGCTATACCGGATGAATATGGTAATGTTCGTGCGCCGATAAATTTTCGAATGAACGGTCGTGCGGTGTTTGATTTTACAATGAATATGGTACCAACAAACATTACCGAAACGATTGAAATGTCTGATAAAAGTGTTGATGACATAGATTACTTTGTTTTGCACCAAGCAAACAAGAGCATTATTGAAAATATTGTGCGTCGTGTTGGCGTTACAGACATGTCGCGCGCACCAACAGAAACATTGGCAAAGATCGGAAATTTAGCGGTTGCATCAATTCCATCGGCAATTTGTGATATGGCCGTTCATGGCTGTGTTTTGATATCGGGATTTGGCGTGGGTCTGTCGTTTGCGACGGCTGTTATAAATCTGGACAACATATATTGTCCAAAATTAATTGAATATGATGGAGAAAAAAATGACACAAAATGAATTTATTGAAAAATTTAAGGTCGCAATAAATACTGACAAAGATATTACACCCAATATGTCTTTGGCAGAAATTGATGAATGGGATTCGCTGGGCATGGCGTGCACAATTTCCATGTTTTCCGAAGGATTCGGCAAAAATATTGACTATGCACAAATGGAATCGTTCAAAACGGTTGCGGACTTAATAAATGCTGCGGGGATTAATTAATATGGACAAGTTTGTATCTGGCAAAAATATAAATCTGCGCGATATAACAGTAGAAGATGCCGAATTTGTTTTGTCGTTACGTACCGATGAAAACAAATCGCGTTTTTTGCATAAAACCGATCCAGATTTACAGAAACAGATTGAATATATCCGTTCATATATTGGTCGTGATGACCAGTGGTATTTTATAATTACCGATAAATCCGGGCGGCAATTGGGTACTGTGCGCATATACGATGTGATTAACAATGATGATTTTTGCTGGGGCAGTTGGCTAATTATTAATGACGCACCACGTACCACTGCAATGGAATCGGCACTGTTGATATATGATTATGCGTTTGGGAAATTAGGGTTTACAAAATGCCATTTTGATGTTCGCCGTGGAAATGTTCGGGTTCAACGTTTTCATGAAATGATGGGTGCACGCCGCGTTGGCGAAACAGATTTGGATATTTTGTATGAATATTCGCGTGATGAATATATGTCGCACACCACAAAATTATGGGAAACGATAAAATAAGCTTTTATTTGAAAGAGAAAAACCGGATGAACAGCCTAAAAAAGAATCTTTTTATACCAAATATGGTAAATAAAACCATAAAATCATTCTTTATAAACAAAAAAAAGACATGTTTATTTAACCCTAAAATTTCAGTGGTAATTCCATGTTATAATTCTTCTAAATTTATCAGAAACACTATAGAATCAGTTTTAAATCAAACCTATACAAATTGGGAAATGATTTGTATAAATGATGTATCAACAGATAACACTTTAAAAATTATTAATTTTTATGCAAAAAAAGACAAAAGAATAAAAGTAATTAACAAAAAAAAACGGGCAGGATATGCTGCGCCAAATATAAATCTAGCATTGCGATATGTATCTGGATATTTTGTTTTTGGCTTAGGACATGACGATACGATTTCATCAGATTCTTTTAAAAAAATGATTCAACGATGGCAAGAAACAGGTGCAGATATTATTATTCCAGATTGTATGTTGGTTTATCCGGATGATCCAGCAAAAAATTGGGTTATAGCCGGAATTATGGATTCTTGGGCGAAACCAAACAAAAATCCTGATCGTGATATTATTTTAAATGGTAGAGATGCTGTAGAATTGAGTTTGACTTGGCGTATACATGCTTTTAATCTGGTTCGTTCTTCTATTATAAAAAAATGTAAATATTGTGAAGACGGTATGAATGGGGATGAATACTCTGCACGCATGTTTTATCTTTATGCAAATAAAATTGCATTTTCGCAAGGTACGTATTTTTATTATCAAATTCCGTCAAGCATAACAAAAAAATTATCCCCAAGATTATGGGATGTGTATAAAACACAATATTTGTTAGAAAAATTGTTAATTGATAACGATTTCCCATATCATTTGATTTCTTTTATTCATAATGCTCGTTTATCTTTGTATAATTCTCTTGTTGAAAAATACGAAAAACATAAAAAAGATATTTCTGATGAGAATAGACAAAAAATAAAATTTCTGTTGCGAGATAATGAAAAGTTATTAAAAGAAATAGAAAGTCAAGGCAGACTAGCTACAAGATCATCCGT
>CALYRP010000080.1 GCA_945483255.1 uncultured Pseudomonadota bacterium | reverse complement strand
AGTTTCCGCAATCGCGAACGCAACCGCATAGGACAATTTTGGCTCACGTTCATATATTTTATAAATAACAGATGCATATAAATTACCATGATGTGAAACCCATGTTCGCTTATAACGCCCGCGCCCCGCAGATTGCGCCAACGCTGTTACCACGGTTTTATCAGACGCATTACCATCCGCGATTAAATCATGTGCATAATCTTGGGTTGATGGTATCTTATCAAACGATATCAATTTATAAGCGTCCAATTTTATATCCCCCATTTTCATTTATTATGAAATCATGCCCATATGTTTTGCGTAACTGATAGATTGCATTTTCAACACTGTGTGTCGTAATATCTGGCATAAACCCGACCCCGCGTTTTAAATCATTTATGTTAATATCTGGGTTTTTATAAAGGGCGACTATAATTTTTCGTTGTAATTCAGGCAGAACAACATCGTGCCCAAACACCGTTAAAATAATATCATTATTATTAAATTTAGATAATATTATATCCTGTAAAACATCAACCGAAATGGGCATATTTACATTTATATCGTCAAATATCACATCTGCAATCAGTGGATTATCAACGACATACATGCCCAAATCGGACAAAATGTGGTTCCAATATTTATCTGATGTAAAAACTTTTATGTTTTTCAACATAATCACACAATACCGAATTATGCGACATTGTGCAAGATTTTATTATTACATCGTATGATCGTGTTGCGGAATGAATTTTGTAAAATCTTCCAACGAAGCACCTGTTGATGCCAATATTTTGGAAATACTGTTGGTTGATGGCCATCTTGGCTGACCTTCTTTGGACCAACGTTTGCTTTTATTGAATGTTGTTGGATCAAGACCGCTGCATTTTGCAAGTCCCGAACAAGACATATGATGTTCGGTTGCAAAATTTTCAATTGCGCGCCATACATCTTCGTGTGTCATGTGATTTTTCTCCTATTTTCACATGTTTTCCAATTCAACAATCTAATAATAATTGATATAAAGAATTAATTCAATCGTGTATTTATAGTTTGTATTCCTATGAAAGAAAGCACAAAAAATATAGACTAAAAAGTTTTTTTGACAAAATACTTGACAAATCTATTTTTATGTATTACATTTCGATTCGTCAAAGGATGAATAATCATTTGACTATATCGGGCCCAGGGTTTTCAGACTCCCTCCTACATTCTCTCTCCTCTGGACTTTGGGCCCAAACAGAGTTTTGGGTACCCATTTCTTTTTCTCCTTTCCTTCCTTTCAGGGTACCCGAAAAAAACCGCCCAATCGGGCGGCTTTTTTATTTTTCAAAAACTCCAAATATTTCCCAATGCGAACTGCCTATAAATTGATCAACCGGTACAGCAACTGTCATTTTATATCCACCCCGTTCCAATATTTCTTTGTCGCGAATAAATGTCATTGGATTACACGAAACATAAATCACACGTTTTATTTCTGATTTAGCAATCTCGCGCGATTGTTTTTCTGCGCCTGCGCGTGGCGGATCCATTACAACAACATCATATTGTTTTAAATTTTGTGCACTTAAAGGCTTTTTAAACAAATCCCGTTTTATTCCATTTCCAACGATATCAAAACCAACAGCATTTGTTGCAAATGTAAAGTTTCCCAAACCACAAAATAAATCTGCAACACGCGATGCAGTGCCAACATATTTAACCACCATATCACGCAATGTTTGTTCTGTTTCAATGGTTGGCTGCAAAAATGCGTTGGACGGATATTTTACAATTTTATCATTAAATCTTATTTCGGGTTCTGCATATTTCCGAATCGTTTTATCGTTCCATGTAAATCGTATTATCTGGGGTGGTAATTTTTCAACAGCATTTCTGAAATCCGCATTAAAATATGGGACATTGCTGGACACGCCAACATCAATACCATTTTCACATTTTGTTATCAAAACGCTGCCTGCCCCAACCCATGGCAATTTTGCGATGTGTTTCAAAACACCATTTATTTCTGGCACAAGGTTTGGACAATTATTTATATCAACTATGTCCTTGGAGCCTTTTTTAAAAAAGCCGAAATGCCCGTCAACAAATGCAAAATCAGCACGCCGACGCGTTCCTGGTTTTCCCCATATTGCATCATCCGTAAAAACAATCTTTGGTAAATCTTTCAATTTTTGTTGTTTATATTGCGGTTCTGTAAAATCATATTTACAGCCACCACACACATCAAAAAAAGGACATTTTTTCATTTCCATATTTGAATAATAACATAATTTCTATCTTGATTCCAATGTGTTTTGAAACTAAAATAGAAATATGAAAAAAGATTCAGACAAAAAAATTGCTTTGTTCGCTGGCGCATTATCGTTGCCGTTTTTAACACGCGATGCGTTGCGTAAAAACGGATGGGATGTTTATGTTGTCGGAATAAAGAACTTTTATGACCCTGCCCTTAACCCAGATCTGGTTGTACGCATTGGCGGCGGTGGTTGTGCTGCCCGCGAATGCAAAAAACGTGGAATACATAAATTGGTTTTTGTTGGCGCATTGGGACATATAAATTTGTCTGACATTCGACCAGATTTATGGTCTGTCGGGGTTTTATTAAGTGTATTAAAACATCAACGGGGGTATGATTCTATGGCTGTTGCTTTTAACAAGGCTTTGGAAAAACGCGGGTACGAAATTGTTGCTGCGCAAGATTTGGCACCAGAATTGACTTTTGAAAAGCCTGGCATTCAAACAAAAACAAAACCTTCAAAATCAGACGAACATGATATTGAACGCGCGATTCAGGTTTCGCACACAATCGGAATCGAAGACATTGGTGCATCTGTGGTTGTTGACAAACAAGTTGTCGCAGTAGAAGCCGCCGAAGGAACTGCACGCATGTTGGAACGCGTTGTTGAAATGCGTAAACACAAAAGAAAAAGCGCTGGCGTGTTTGCAAAAATGACAAAACCGGGTCAAGATTTACGAATCGATATACCAGCGATTGGAATTGATACGGTTCGTGCTGTGTCGGCTGCGAAATTGCATGGAATTATTGTTAATGCAAAAACATGCTTTGTTATCGACAAAGACGCGGTTATTGCCGCCGCAAACAAGGCAAAAATATTTATAAAAGCAATATAAAAAACCGCCAAAATGGCGGTTTTAAATTATTTAATATCTTTTACCGTTACTTTGAACACAACATCTTTGCCTGCAAATTCTGGATAATAATTCATTGGGAATGTAATATTTACATCACGACTTTCGCCAACCTTTGCCCCAACCAATTGTTCTTCGAATCCAGGAACAAAAGTATGACTGCCCAATTTAAGTGGATAATCATAACCAGTTCCACCGGCAAATTGTTCTGTTCCCATAAAGCCTGCGAAATCGATAATAACCGTATCGCCGTTCTTGGCTGTTTTTTCACATGCTGTTAATGCTGCACACATGGCAATGACCCCTATAATTTTTTTCATGGTTATTTTCCTTTATTTATTATAAACACATCTGAAACCGTATTCGCGCATTGTTTCACCTTCGGATTCAACACGGTAATCAAAGAAAGTAGTGGGGCGCATTACTTCAAATGAAGGCCTATCATATACAATAACTATGCTTTCGGCATTACGACCACAAACTTTTTTCATTTCAAAATCTGCGACACGCGCCAAAACAGTCCGGGCATCCGCATCAATATCTGCCCCATCTGCATTTTGCATTAAACGCAAACGCATTTCACGAACACTGCTGTCGCCTAATAAAATTTCTATGCGTACCATTGTCCCTTTGTATTCTTGCCATCTGGTTTCTTTGCGCGCTGTATTCCAACGCGATGCAGATTCACTCATTTCCTTCATTGTTCGTGGTTGATACGAATCGATTTGTGCAAATTCATTTTCATCGGTTATATATTGCGCACTGCGTTCATTATAATATTCGCCATTTTGTCCGTAATATTCAACGTTTCCAGAATTACATCCAGAAACCACCAAAGCCAGACCCAATATAAATAAAATAGATTTTTTCATTTCTTTTTCTCTTTTTACTTTTTTTTATT
>CALYRP010000079.1 GCA_945483255.1 uncultured Pseudomonadota bacterium | reverse complement strand
GGGCTATTTTTCAGGCATTATCGAACTGCATAATAAAAAAGGTTAGAAATCTAACCTTTTTTATTAGCTCGAGTAAATGCACTTATTTAGCAAGGACTTTAAAGAATGTTTTACGACCGACACGCACGCATAATGGTTTATCGGTTACAAATGTTTGATTTAGGTTGTTTGCCTTGTCATCGTTTATCGTAACTGCGTTTTGGACAACTAGTCTGCGCAGTTCACTGTTTGATGTGTCCGGCATACCTAATTTCAAAATTTCCATTACAGACAATTCGTCTTGGGTGATTTTAATTTCAGGCGCATTGTCTGGGAAAGAGCGGTCAGAAAAAGTCCCGCACCAGTTTTCCTGTGCCGAAATCGCCGCGTCCGCACCGTGGAATATTTCTGTTATTTTTTGCGCGGCAAACAGTTTTGCCTGCATTGGATTGTTTTCTATGTCCAGTGCATCAATTTTCGCCAATGGAATCCGAGTATTATTTACCAGCAAAATGCGTATCATTTCATCGGGCTGGGCCATGATTTGCGCAAATATCGTGTCTGCATCTGTATTCAAAAAAACGCCTGATTGGGTGTTTTTGTGATTATTGTTTTGGAGGCACAGCATCTGGTGAGAAGCACTTAACAAAATCATAGATGCTGCTCCTGGTCGCTTCCAAAATCTTTGCAATGCTGTTTGTTGACGGCCAACGCGGCTGGCCGTATTTAGACCAACGTTTACTTTTGTTGAATGTGGTTGGATCTAAACCGCTGCGTTTTGCCAGGCCAGAACAAGACATTTTATGAGAATATGCAAAACTGTCTATTGCCCTCCATATATCATTGTGTGTCATTTTTTATCCTTTTGGTTTATAGATATCTGTTAACACGTTTATGATTATAATCTGGGGATGTGAATTTTTTTACTCCTCTTTTTACGCTAAAACATGTATAAAAAGGGGAATACAGGCTTAACATTTTGTTTTTAGTCTTTTTTTAATCATACGCAGGTGTTTTTATTCCTGAATTAGTTTTTTATTCCTATGATTTTTTAGCTTGTATTTATTGAACAGATAATCTAGTATTTAGTAATCATGAGGATAATTTTTATTTGCACGACATAAAGGAATTATTATGCCGACAATCAAAACAAAAATAACTTTCCTGCGTGAGTTATTTGCCTTAAAAGAAGTAATAGACGCCGGACAAATCCGAGTAGCCGCCGAACGAAATGGCATAAAACATTCTAATATGTCCAAAATGATTCTGGATTTAGAATCAAGATTTAAAACACGTTTACTGATTCGGAATTCCAGTGGTAGCATCCCAACCAATACAACACGACAAATTTATGCAGATATCGAAAACATATCTAATGCATTGGACAAGATTATACAAAACCTGACAGGACCAGATGAATTGACAGGATATATTTCTATTTGGACACCTGAAAGTTTCGCAGGCAGTGGTCTGTTAACCGAATTATCCGACCTGTATGCACAACATCCAAAAATCCGTCTGGACATTATGATGAACAAAGCAGTAAATATTTCAAATGTTGATATTGCATTATTTGACAATCGTTATTACAAGAAAAAGCCGATAGGTGTACCATTATTCAACCTGAAAACACCAACCCGATTTTTTGCATCAGTTGAATATATTGAAAAACACGGAATGCCAACCGATATAAATGATATGTTGGAAAATTATGATTTATGCGTGCGTCAGACATTTCTGGAACACCCGAAATTTAACTTTATTTCCAAACGTGCCAAGAAATTAAATACAACTGCTGATTCTGCGGCTGTGTTATACCAATTGGTCAACGATGGTGCAGGAATAACATTGATGCCAAATTGGGTTCACAATACGAATAACAATCTAAAACAAATCGATAATATTGATTTTGAATATGAATTTGTGTTGACTGCATTTGCAAACCCAATGACAATGCAAACGCCAAAAGTAAAGACATTCATTGAATTTTTTTGTGATTTCTGTAAGCGACATAATATTACATTGGAAATGTTTGACTAAAATAAAAAAACAAATGCAATATTATTGAAAAAAGTTGGAATGGACTTAATGTCATTGATGTAGTGAAGTGGATTGGTGTAAAGCTGTAGATATGTTTTATGCTTGTATACGGCTAAGGATTTTTTGAATATTGCTACCAAGGCTAAGTAAATCTAAGACACCTCTTATACGACCTATGCTTATACATCTGAGCCAAGGATTCTAAGGGTTTCAGGACTTTTTGTCTTGAAGCCCTTTTTCTAAAATCCTACTAGAATCCAACTAAATATATTAATTCTGGTTAAATCTGATTAATAATCCTACCAATTTTTTAATAGCAATATTACTTATTCAAAATATAGAACACGCCTTTGGTAGCCCCCTGCTTTTTCAAGTGGCCTTTGGCAACGAGTGATTGAACAGCTTTACGAACTGTTTCGGGATTCTTGTTTGTTGCAGCAGTAATTTCTGCCATTGTCATTTCAGACTTATCAGCAAACAAGCCTAAAATCATCATTGGTGTTGCAGATAATTTATCTGTGCCGGATTGTTTCAGTTTCTTTATTTTGTCTTCCAAATGTCTTTTCTGTTTTACCAGTGACGAGACAAAGAAAGTCAACCATGGTTCATAATTTACTTTATCCGTCCATATTGTTTTCTGGGTGCCACGTAATGCACGATAGTATGCATCTTTGCTGGCTTCTATGATAGATTCCATGGATGCATATGGCATATAATCATATCCATTTTGAAGCATTAACATTACGGTCAACGCACGTGACATTCGCCCGTTTCCATCAGAGAAAGGATGGATTGACAAGAAATGCACTATAAACACACCAATTGTAATGATTGGATGAAAATATCTATCACCCAATGTGTTATTGGTCCATTTAATAATTTCTTCCATTAATTTTGGTGTATCAAATGGGGTTGCGGTTTCAAATATAGAACCAATTTCATTGCCGTTTGCATCAAATGCAGCAACACGGTTAGAATCTTTCTTATACTCACCACGATGTCTTTCATCTTTATCAGAATACGCCAATAAAGTCTTATGTAACTGTTTGATATAGTTTTCAGTTAACGGGATATCTTTATAATTATCAAATATAATTGTCAGCAAATCAGAATAACCTGCGACTTCTTGTTCATCACGGGTTGTAAACGATTTTTTATCAATACGACTGAATAATTCTTCAATCTGTTCATCGGTCATTTTGTTGCCTTCGATACGATTAGAAGAACCAACGGATTCTATGGTTGCAATACGCTTCATAACTTTCAATTCATCAGGGGATGGACGATCAGGCCCAGCAGTCCATAAACTGTTGAATTTATCTATTTCCGAAATACCGTTCAGCATTTCTGCTGTAATTACAATATCACGATTATCTGGCATATTTGCACCTCTTATTTTTACCAGATATTACCAGAAAAGCATAAAAAGTCAAGAAAAATTACCAAATATTCCCAAATATTACCAAATAAACATGTTTTACAAGAAAAGGATGGATTCTACATATTGCAAGAAGCTGTTCTTTTTCCTGGGATTTTTTATCGGTTCAAACTGTCTAGTTTAAGTTGATTTTATAATGTTATTTCTTTATCTGTTTTTATATTTTTCACAAACATTTCATCGTGCGATACCAATAATATTGCACCACGATATTGATTCAAAGCATTTTCCAATATTGATATACTTTTGATTTCCAGATTGTTAGTTGGTTCGTCTAATATCAATAAATCTGGTTGTTCAGAACTGCCCAGAACGGCTGCCAATGTTGCTTTTAACAATTCTCCGCCGGATAATACGCCAACCTTTTTTAACGACGCGTCACCACGAAAACCAAAACTAGCAGCAATCGCATGTGCATCGTGTTTCAGGCAACCAGATATGTCCATTATATTTTCAACTATGCTTTTACTTTTATCCAATACAGATAAATCTTGATTCAAATATGTGATTTTGCCGAATGTTTTAACTGTTCCAGATTGCGGTTTTAATTCGCCACATATAATTTTTAACAATGTTGATTT
>CALYRP010000078.1 GCA_945483255.1 uncultured Pseudomonadota bacterium | reverse complement strand
CAACGAACATGGGTGGATGCGGATTCTCGCAAGAAATCCGGAACTGCGGAAAACATAAATCTGTCGGTTGTTTGAACTCCACCCACACAAGGAAAAAGGTAAACATAATGCCACGTGTTTCCGTACTGATGCCCGCATATAATTCGGAAAAGTATATTGCAGAGGCCATTGAAAGTATTTTGAATCAGACATTTACGGATTTTGAATTTATCATTATAAACGATGGTTCGACCGATGGTACATCAAAAATCGTGCGCAAATATGCCACCCGCGACCCGCGCATAAAATTTATTGATAACAAGAGGAATCAGGGTTTAATTGCCGTCCTGAACCAAGGGTTGGATTTGTGCACCTGTGAATATATCGCCCGCATGGACAGTGATGATATATCCCGCCCAGAACGGTTCAAATTACAGGTTGATTATATGGACACGCATCCAAATGTTGGTGTTGTTGGGGCATGGTGTCAAAAATTTGGAAACCAAGTAAAAAATGACGTTTTCAAGTATCAAGAAAGTATGCGATTGTTTGATTGGCTGATATATGGAACACAATTTGCCCATCCAACTGCAATGATACGCACATCGGTTTTGCGGAATAATAAAATATATTATGACCCCAAATATCCCCATGCCGAAGATTATGGATTTTGGGTTTCAATCGCGCGCGTGTCCGAAATTCATAATTTGCAAACGGTGTTGTTGGATTATCGTTGGCATGATACAAATGTGTCAGTTTTACATCATAAAACCCAGATGGAAAGCGCGGAACGCGTTCGTCACGATTTGTTGGAAACCGTTTTAACAAATGACGAAGATGGAAAAAAACTACTGAATCTGACACGTGAATTAAATCAGCATTTTTGGCTGTTTGGATTTTTACCAATTATACGTCGCAAACAATACGGTTTGACCAAAACTAAATATTATTTGTTCGAAAAGATTCCTTTGCTGCGCGTACAAGATGGAAAAATTTATTTATTTGAATTTATAAAAATAGGGGGCATTAAATGAATCCTATAAATATTGCATTTTGCATAAATAATGGATATGTGCCACAGTTGCTGACGGTTTTAACATCTGTTATGAAAAACACATCGCGCGGTGTTCGGGCATACATATTTTCGTCTGATTTAGATGGGATGTCGCGTGCAGCGATTACAAAATTAAATTCTGCATTTCCTGAATTGCAAACCAAATTTGTCACGATTAACCCTGATGTCGTGAACAAGTTGCCGCGAAATATAGACTATATATCAGCAGAAACATATTATCGGTATTTGATTGCAGATTTTCTGCCAGATTTGTCCAAGATATTATATCTGGATGCGGATATTGTCGTGAATGGGGATTTGGGTCCGTTGTATGATATGGACATATCAGACAATTATATTGCTGGTGCACATGATGCATACATCGATGATATAAAACACAAACCGATTATTGGATTTAAAGATTCAGACCTGTATGTAAATGCAGGTGTGCTGTTAATGAATCTGGAACGTATCCGCGCGGACAATATGGGTAAAAAGTGGATTGATGCGACAACAGAATTGTCCGATAAAATTAAATTCCAAGACCAGGATATTATCAACATAACATGCCGTGGTCAAATTGGTCAATTTGATAGCATTTACAATTATACTTCGCACAATATTATTACGGAACCACAGAAATTTCGTCGCGCTGTAATAATTCATTATACGGGTCCAAAAAAACCGTGGTTGCCAAACAGTCGCCACAAAATGAAATCTGTTTGGATAAAATACGACAAACAAAAGGAAAAAATTATGGCAAAAAAGATAAAAGTCGCATTGTTAATTGATGAATTTTTTGGTGGTGCAGGCACTGCATTTGGCGGATATGGGGCATTAGCACGCAAATACATAGCAAAGTATCTGCCATGCAACAATATAAAGGTTGATGTTTTACTGGGCAATGGCGGTCACCGTTTTACCACACGTAAATATCACGTTGACGATGTTGATTTATATCGTCTGCCACGTAAACATTGGGCGTCACGATTATTCCTGCGTCGCAAAAATTATGATATATATTTATCAATTGAATTAACATCAGATTGGGTATTAAAGCACGAAACAAATATACATAAAAAACTGATTTTATGGATTCAAGACCCACGTCCAAAATACGAATGGGACGAAATTGCAACAATGACACTAATGCCCGAACCAAATTATTATAACCAAAATATTTATGATTTGGTACATAATTTGGCGATGGATGGACGTGTCCGATTTGTTTCCCAGGGACATTTTTTAAATCAAAAGGCAATCGATTTATATCGTCTGCCCCAAAATACGAATATCCAGTATATGCCCAATCCAATTGAAATAGATTCTGAATTCGATGTCGAAAAATATAATAAAAAGAATATGATAATATTCTTGGGCAGATTAGAAGATGTAAAACGTGGTTGGCTGTTTTGCGAGACGGCAAAATTGTTACCTGAATATGATTTCTGGGTTTTGGGCAAGATAAATACTCTAAAAGCACAAACCGCCAATTTCTGGGATAAATATAAAGATATTCCGAATTTGCATTTTGCAGGTCATGTCGATGGCGACAAAAAAAATCAATTCTTGAAAGATGCAAAAATTCTGATGAACACATCTATTCACGAAGGATTGCCTGTTTCGTTTTTAGAGGCAATGTCGTATGGTTGCGCACTGGTCAGTAATCGTAACCCAGATGATTTGACGTCTAAGTTTGGTATTTGGACTGGTGATATTCTGGGGAATGGATTTGAACAAATTGACCTGTATGTTGATGCAATTAAAGCCTTGATGACAAACGAAGAAAAACGCAAAAAACTGGGGATTGCAGCACGCAAGTATGTCGAAGAAATTCATAATGTTTCGGACTTTATAACCGAAATGCGTAACGTTATTTACCAGGAAACAAGAAAATGAAATTTATAAAAAATTTGCGTCGGCGAAAACATATCAAGAAACTGGGGCAGCTAAATACAATATCTGTCCCAGATACGGCACGCATAAAGATTAATATTTATGGAAAAAATAATACGGTAATAATTGACAGACCAGAATGCAATTTTCGTGGCAATATAAATATATATGGCGATAACAACGTTATTCGCATAGAAAATGGATATGACACAGTCATAGACATTGATATTGGTGCCGGTCTTGAACGTCGTACAAATAATTGCACGTTTAATATTGGACGTGATCTGTACTGTGGCGGTGCGTACGTTATGATTGGCGAAGATGGATTTAATTTTTCCATTGGTAATGACTGTATGTTATCAAGTGGCATTGATATATATGGCACAGATGGTCACACAATAACAAATTCATCAGGCGAAATACTAAACATTGGTCGCAATATAAAAATTGGCAATCATGTTTGGATAGGTAAAGATGTAAAAATTAACAAGAATACTATCATTGCAGATAACTGTATCGTTGGCTGGGGTGCAATTGTTACCAGACAATTTATACAATCAAATGTAACAATAGCAGGTAACCCTGCAAAAATTGTAAAAGAAAACGTTCATTGGGAACGTACCTTTACAAACAATTTTATAAAAAGTAACAAGGAATAACAATATGACCATACCAAAAGTTTCAATAGTCATTCCTGTATATAATGTGGAACAATACATAGAACAATGTCTGATTAGTGTAATTAATCAGACTTTAAAAGACATAGAAATTATTATTGTCAATGATTGTTCACCTGCAAATGAATATGCAATTATCAAAAAATACATGAAGAAGGACTCGCGGATAAAGTATATAGAACACTCATGCAATCTTGGTTTGGGGGCTGCACGCAACACAGGATTTAAACATGCTACGGGACAATATTTTGGATGTATTGATAGCGATGATTATATAGAAAAAGAAATGTTTGAAAAATTATATAATACCGCAATCAAAACGGGCGCAGATGTTACTTTATGCAATATATATTACCATGAAAAAGATGGTATATTTCAATATCCACTATTGACTACAAATCAACGCGGGAAAATATGTTTTACACTTGAACAACTGCCACAATTTATTAATTTTCCTATGAGTGCATGCCTTC
>CALYRP010000077.1 GCA_945483255.1 uncultured Pseudomonadota bacterium | reverse complement strand
TTTGTGCTGTTGTCATTGTGCGTTTTGATGAAAAATGAAGTTTGCGCGCAGCTTCTTGTTGCAATGTAGATGTTGTAAACGGCGCAGATGCGTGTCTTTGGACTTTTTTCTTTTCAATATTTGATATTTTTCCAATTGTTGGTGTTGTAACAGAATTAACAATTTCATCAACCATAGATTTATTTTCTATGGTCATTTTTTCTATCTTTTTACCGCTATGTTTAACCAGGTTTGCATCAAAATCTGTTTTATCAAAATTGCAATTTGCAGATATACTCCAATATTCAACTGGATTAAAACTTTCAATTTCTTTTTCGCGATCGACAACCAATTTGACCGCAACAGATTGAACGCGTCCGGCAGATTTACCCAGATTTCTTTTCCAAAGTAATGGTGAAATACCAAATCCAATTAAATAATCAAGTATTCTGCGAACCATATATGCATCAACCAAATTATTATCAATTTCACGTGGATGTTTAAGTGCTTCTATGATTGCATTTTTTGTAATTTCATGAAATGCAACACGATATACATTTTTACCTTTTAACACATCACGTGAATTTAAAATATCGTTAATATGCCATGCAATAGCTTCCCCTTCGCGGTCCGGATCCGATGCAAGATATATATTATCTGCTTTTTTAATTTCATCAATAATCAATTTTAATTGTTTTTCTTTGCCAGGCATAATTTGCCATTTTGGTTCGAAATTATGTTTAGTATCAACACTGCCAGATTCCGGAATTAAATCACGAACATGTCCCACAGACGCAATAACACGCCACCCTTTTCCAAGGTATTTTTCAATTGTTTTTGCTTTTGATGGAGATTCTACGATTAATAAATTCATTTTTTAAAACCCCTTGGATGATAATTGTTGGTCTTTGTGGATATGGGCATTTTGACATAAACCAAAACCAAAAAGCAATGATATCAAACTGCTGCCACCAAAAGACATTAATGGTAATGGAACACCCACAGTTGGTAATATCCCCAGCACCATCGAAATATTTATAAAATAATAAATGAAAAAGTTCAACATAAAACCAAAACAGACTAATTGTCCAAATCGGTTTCGGCATGTTTTTGCACACCAGAAAAGCAAGACAACAATAAATGTATATATCATTAACAGCATAAATGCACCCATAAATCCAAATTCTTCACCCAACATAGTGAATATAAAATCAGTCTGTTTTTCAGGTAAAAACGATTGTTGCGCCTGGGTTCCTGACATATAACCTTTGCCAACTATACCACCAGACCCAAATGCGATTTTTGCCTGGTTTATTTGATATCCTGCACCACGTGCATCCAATTCTGGATTTATAAATGTTATAATACGGGACCTTTGATAATCATGCATTGCGCCATACCAAACAACAGGCAATGCCAATAAACCAAGTATACCCGCGATTAAAAACCATTTTTTATTTGCACCAACAATATAAAACATACCAACTGTGATTAATCCCAGCGATATTCCGGTACCAAGATCAGGTTGCGCACAAATAAGTAAAAACGGCACCAATAACATTATTATTGGAACAAGATAATTTTTAAATTGTGCCAATTCAACACTGTTTTGCCATGCAAAATAACGCGCCAATGCCAAAACCAATGCTATTTTTATAAATTCGGATGGTTGTATATTTATGAAACCAAGTGAAAGCCACCTTTGTGCGCCCATTCCAACATCGCCAATGAATGTTACTAATAATACCAATATTAACGCGATTGCATATATGAAATATGCAGATTTAATCCATGTTTTAATATTTGAAAATGCCACCAGAAAGAAAATTATCATCCCAAACACAGCCTTGGATAATTGAGATAAAGCAAACGGATGCCATTCGCCGCCGCCAGCACTGAATAAAACAGCAATAGAAAAAATTAAAACAACACACATTGGTATAAAAAGCCCCCATGAAAAACGGGATAATCTTTCGCCAAATGTCATCATATTTGCATTAGAAACGCGTGTTGTTGCAACCATTTTATTTTAATAATTCCTTCATTATATTTGCTGTGGCGCGTGCCGCAGGTCCAGATCCACCAGCATGTTCCATAATTACACATACTGCATATTTTGGTTTGTCTGTCGGTGCATATCCGACAAAAAGACCATGATTACGCAGATTCCATTTTAATTGTTCGTTTGTAAGAACACCTTTTTTGCGTTCCGCCTTTGAAATACTGCGTACCTGGGATGTACCAGTTTTCCCACCCATTTTTTTGCCGTTAACATTTATTGCACTGCCTGATGCGGTACCGCCCTTTTGGGTAACCTGTTCAAGACCAGTTAATACATGTTTTATGTTTTTTTCTTGTAATCCAAGATTTTCAAATTTTGGGTTTTTATCAGAATATATAAGACGCGGTTTAACTTTTTTATTTGATGCAACGCGTGCCATCATTGTTGCCAATTGTAGACAATTAGTTAAAATAAATCCCTGACCAATACCGGAAATAATCGTGTCGCCATGAACCCATGATATACCAACATTTTTTTCTTTCCATCGTCTGTCTGGTATTATGCCAGGCATTTCATGTGCCAGAACATCGTCCATATATTTTTGATTTAATCCCAGTTTTTCAGCCATATGTTTAATTGCATCAATACCAATTCGCAGTGCAATTTGATAAAAATAAATATCGCAAGAATGTTTTAATGCACCATATAAATCTACATATCCGTGTCCATGTTTTTCCCAACAATGATATTTATGTTTTCCATATTCCCAGAACCCAGGACAAAATATTTTTTCGTTTGGTGAAACAGCACCACTTTCAAGGGCTGCTAATGCAACAACGATTTTAAATGTAGATCCAGGCGGATATAAACCTTCGATTGTTTTATTCATAAACGGTTTTGCGACATCGTCTAAAAGTGATGATATATATTCTTCGCCATCATCTGTTTTGAAATTGTTTGGATCAAAACTTGGTGTTGATGCCATCGCCAGAATATTACCGTTTTCAATATCTAGAACAACACCACAACCCGCGCGGTTTAACGCCAAAGAATCATAAAGAACCTTTTGAACATTTTCACGAATAGTTGTTTTTATATTTTGACCAACAATTGGTTGAATAAATTGTGTTTTGTCTTCGCCTGTGATACGACCAACGGCATTTGTCATTAACACCGTTTGTCCTGGTGTCCCAGCCATGTCATCGTTAAATCTTTTTTCAAGTCCGTTTATTCCAGTCGTAAAAAATGGGTTATTTGCCACAGGTTTCTTTGGTGCGCCAACATAACCAAAAACCTGGGCCCCGGCCGGCCCCATTTCATATACGCGGGAAAAACCGTTTCCGATATGAATACCTGGGATATTTTTTGCCGACAATTTTGCCAATGTATTCCAGTTTGTATTTTCTGTTATTAACACAGGTTGAAATTTTTGTTGTTTTTTTATATTTCGCCAAATTCTGTCGATTGTTTTTTTGCGTAATTTTAATTCTTTTTCAATCAATTCAATTGTTGATTTAATATCATCTGTTTCTTCTGGGACAACATATATGCGGTATATTGGTGCATCCCTTGAAATAATACCACCTGATTCTGATAAAATACTGCCGCGTTGAGGCATTGTAACTTGGATTCGAAATGAATTATTTTCACTTTTACGAAGATAATTTTTGTATTCAAAAACCTGCATTTGCAGCATTCGCATAATTAAAACAGATGTCAATATCGCACCCCCTGTTAAAAACAGTGCGCTGCGTCTGTCAAATGTGCGTGCGACTTCGGTATCTATCATCGTTTTATCCAATTATCTATCGCGGTTATCGGTATATATAAAATCGTCATCCATAAAAATAACCATAAATTATTAACAAGATTTGTCCATGAAAAACCGTATATAATCAAAATAAACATTCCAACACCAATAAATGTCATAAATGCATATATTGCGTTATTATTAGTGTGTTGTAAATCAAGATAATTTTGAAACCCAAAAATTGCATAAAAAATACAAAACAAAGATGTCCAAAAAAGTGGCAAATTACAACGATAATCTATTAAAAAACAAAATATAAATGCAAACAGTGCAAACCAATCAATTGGCCGAACAAATGTATAATAAAATACAGGAATTAAACAAAG
>CALYRP010000076.1 GCA_945483255.1 uncultured Pseudomonadota bacterium | reverse complement strand
GATTGCGTATGCGCGTTTATTGGTTTATCCATTTGATGATGTGTCTTTTGAACGTGTTATTTCAAAACCAAGACGCGGATTTGGTGATGCTGCAATCGCTAAATTACGCGAAAGCGGAAACAGTTTAATGGATGCATTAAAGATAACCAAACTTTCATCAAAACAACAAATTGCAGCGGACGAATTTTTAAATGCTTTTAATTTTGATTGGGAATCTGTTCCGCCCAAAGAAGCGATTCAGCAATTATTAGAACGCGCTGGTTATTTAAAAATGTGGCGCGAATCAAAAGATGTGGACGCAAGCGAAAGATTAGAACATATTCGTGAATTAATAAACAGCGTTGTCGCAAAATATAATACAATTCTTGAATTTTTGGAACATGCGGCATTGATGATGACCGATGACAATGATAATGAATTGGACGATAAAAATCTGGTATCGATTATGACAATACATGCCGCCAAAGGCTTGGAATTTGATACTGTGTTTTTACCTGCATGGGAAGAAGGCATTTTCCCAAATGAAAAGAAAAACGACAGCGATATCGAAGAAGAAAGAAGATTGGCTTATGTTGCAATTACTCGTGCAAAAACGCGTGCAATAATTACTGATGCGATGGTGCGAACTGTGTTTGGACAAAGACTTTATCAATTACCATCGCGATTTATAAACGAAATTGATAAAAGATTCATCAGTTTTAATGGTAACCGCACATATGATGAACCAAAGAGATACACACCAGAAAAACCAAAATTTAAATCTGAATCAGTTGTTGGCAAAATGGTTATGCATAGCGAAATGGGAAGTGGTGTTGTGATTGCTGAAAATGACAAAACATTGACGGTTGCTTTTAAAACACGTGGTATAAAAAATGTTGCGCGTGATTTTGTAAAATTTATTTAAATTTATTTTTTCTTTAACCAATCTTTGAACGCCATAGACCCAAGTTTTTGTACATTGCCCCAAAGTGTTTTTGTGTCGTTCTTGATTTTTTCGCCAAATGAATTATCAATTTTTCCACCAATATCTGTCGCCAATTTTTCGGCCTGACCCGCCAGATATAAAACAAGTGCACCACACAATATCATTGTCATCGCGGAACCAACATGATATTCGTTGTTGTTATTTATTGAAACAATGTTTGTTAATAATGCGGCGCATATTGCAATTATAATCGCCAAAGATACAAAATATATGATTGCATCTATGAATGTAGAAATAACGTCGGATATTTTTTTTGTTTTGAAAACTTTTAAAAGACCAGAAAATATCTGTCCGGCATAATTGTCTTCTTTGATTGTTGGCATTGATTCTGCAACAGCGGTAAAAGGCAACATTAACAATGTTAAGAATAAATTCGCAACAACGCCCAATGTCATAAATGCGTATTTAAATATGCAACCAATAAACATAACAATACATACAGCGCCCACAACAACCATGGTTGCACTGTTACCAAAACCATTTATCATCCATTCAAATGCAGATGCAGTTGCGTGATAAAAATACACAGAAAGTCTTACCGGTAAACACATTATATTCGCAGCAGTATCTGGATTAACCAACAGTTTTTCTGATGCGTTTGCATCGACATATTGATGAATTGTGGCGCATGTATCAGGTATGGTGACATTATATGTTTGCGCAACCGCATCTAATATAAAATCAGATAAATAAACACCCAATGAAATAATCGGTGTCATTATCATTGTAAATATTTTTGCCGGACCATATTCCAATATCATAACCCATACTACAATCGTTATGCCTTTGATAAAAATATCATATAAAACCGTTTTATAATCAGAAGATTCGCGAATCATCTTGTACGCGTTTAACCCAATCCAAAAAGCATACATAATGAATAAAAACCATATAACAAATCTAACAAGTGATATTTGTAAAACATAATCAATTGACGATAAGGCCTTCATAAATACCAGACCAATTTTTACTTCAATCGGGACAAAGTTTGTTGAATGTAAATTTGTTTGAAATGTTTGTTGAAAACTTTTTACATCACTTGATAAATTTTCATTGTATTTTTCCATGTTATCACTGGTAACCCAATTGCCATATTCGCCAACATCCCCATATGGAACATTACCAGATGCATACACGGACCCAATAAAAGCGGTTGCACAAAAAATGCAAATTAAAAATAATTTTAAAATTTTACGAATCTGCATTTTTATTTGCCTTCCTTCATTTTTTCGCGAACTTTCATGTATATATTAACAGGCGCATTGTATGCGGTTTTACCAAAATCTTTGACCCAACCGGCATAATCAAATGTTTCTTTGTTTTCTTTGCCAAGTAATTTATCGATTTCTGGTGAAATAATCCAGAAATAAAGCATAAATACCCCAATCATAAACAACAAGAAATCAAACCCGTCATCCATGAAATCAAAAGCACCAGGATATCTTTGTTCAACAATATTCTTTTGTGTTTTAAAACATTGTGTGAATTTTTCTTTGTTCATTTTTCCGTCAATCAAGGATACTTTTTCACAAGTTGAAAACGTGTTCATCACAGACATTGTTTGGCCATCCATGTTTTCTGGTTTTACATTTGAAATCAATGGTGGCAATATAGATGTAAAACCATCTTCGGGGCCTGGATAAAATTCATCGGCTGCAAAATATACAATTGCATAAATTATAATTATTTTTAAACTGATTTTTATTATTGCGACCGCAGAATCAACCAACATATCAATCGATTTGTTTAATAATCCGTTGGCTATTTTCCATACCTTTTCAAATGCCGCTGCGGCAATCAGAATTGGCATAAATATAATCACAAATATCAATTTGAAAAATACACTTAAAACCTGAAACAATAAATCAAATCCGATAACCAAAAACATTATTACCAATGTAAGACCGGCCAGCCAAGTAAACGCACCGCCAACCTTTTCATTCAAATCAAGCCAGGCATAATTCATCAATGCAAACCCACCACCGGCGCCTGCCAACATAACAGTATTTAAATTGCCCATTTCGCACATAAATGGATGCAGAACAGGTGTCAAAATGTCTTCTGCATTTTCGGTTGAATCTGGAATTTCGCATTTTGCGCCACTTATAACACCTGTCGCCATCATGGATAGATTTGTTCCAATATACATAACTGGCGTTACGGTTAAATTAGTAATTGTTTTTAATGATGCGGTTCCAGTCCAATTTAATGCACCAATCAGCGCGCCTGCAATCATAATGCGTGCGCCGGTTTTCCAAACAGGTTCAAACCATTTTTTAAAATCAAGTTTAATTTCATTATCACTTAAATCTTTGATGTCTTTGGATGAAGATTGTTCTTGGAAAAATTTTAATGTGTGCATAATAATAAATATTCCAAAACCAATTGACATTAAAACCCAAAGATTGTGGACAATGCCGTTCCAAAACATTTCTGTTGCGCGCCCAAGAACCGCAAACAAATCACCGATATATTCACAAAGAAAACATCCATTAACAGATGCCGCATCGCCATTTGATGCGCCAATTTGTTTCATAAATGCGTCAACACTGGTATAAGATAAAGATGTGCCACCGATTGAATGACTTAAATACCAAATGCCAACCCCCAACGCAATCGCGCCCATTAAAAATTTCAGTCCTTGTTCAATCAGCCATTTTTTTATCATTTTTCTGTTTTCTTTTCTGTGCTTTCAGGGTTGATAATTGTTTTTGCCAAATCTTTTGCAGTATTTGCAATTGTTTGTGTTAATTGTAAAACATTTTTACCCATTTCTTCTGATTTAGAAGTTTCTTGTTTTACATTAAATACAGATAATATTTTTTCAGTAATTTTTGGAATTTGATTTGCAATATCTTTTATCACATATACCAATACAACTGCCCCGGCAAATGTTATTTGCATCGCATCTGAATTTTCTAAATCAAAATCAAATAAAGATTCTGTTGTGTTTTGAATAGAATCAGCATTAACACCATTCGCATCCAAGAAACCACGAATAATCAACATGATTATTGTATATGTTAAAATTGTTGATGCAACAGATACGATTGCGTTTATTAATGTCTTGATTTGACCACCACCAAGTTTTGAACCAAGATTTTTCATCCATCCTGGTGCATCTGTTGCGCCACGGAATATAAACAATATT
>CALYRP010000075.1 GCA_945483255.1 uncultured Pseudomonadota bacterium | reverse complement strand
GTTTTTTTGAGTTTAATAATCCTTATCATACGTGTCAGCGATGACAAAAAACATCCCAACCAAAATGGTTGGGGGTTCGTGAATATATTGAATAAACGGAGCAATACGTATGAATTGTTGTTAGTCCCCAACCGCTCTTTCTGCGGTTGTTTTTTGTTGTTTAAAAAGTGCAAAACAGGGGTGGCGAAATGAGTTTTTCAAATATATCTGAAATAGAAAAAGCAAAAATATTTGTTTATTCAAAGAAAGAAAAAATTGAAAAATTATTAGGTATCAATAATCTTGATGCCTTTGTCGCCACTGAAATCATTTGTAATTTCATAATAAAACATAACAGCGATTTTTTATCAAATCATTCAAATAAATATAATCTGTTGTTTGATGAAATGTTTTTCTTTGCCGCAATAAATGAATTAGAAAAAATTAAAAATAATGGTGCTGATTTAGATGGTGGCTCTTCTTTTTATGAACCAAATGTAGCATATGTTTCATAACTTTATTTTTGGATAAAGTCTTTTTGTGTTTTCAAATAATATTTGTTCCAATTCGTCAATTTGTAAGTTTTTGATTTGTGCCAAAACACGTGCAGTTTCAATTATAAACGCGGGTTCGCATGTTTTTCCACGATAAGGAATTGGTGCGCAATATGGCGAATCTGTTTCAATAACAATGCGGTCGTTGGGAATTTTTGAAAAAGTTTCACGCACAGATTCTGCGTTTTTAAATGTTAAAATACCACTGGCTGAAAAATAAAAGCCACGATCCAGCATAGTTTTTGCCAAATCCCAGTTTGATGTAAAACAATGCATAACACCATGATATTTATCGGTTAAAATTGCGGCGGTGTCGCTTTCTGCGTCGCGTGTGTGAATTGCGACCGGTAAACCATGTGCACGTGCAATTTCCAATTGTTGTTCGAATAATTTAATTTGTGCATTGCGTGTTTGTGGTTCGTAATGATAATCAAGTCCGATTTCCCCAATACCAACAACCAATGGGTTATTTAATAATTCGTCTGTTAAATATTCGTTTGGATTTATGTTTATGTAATCTGGGTGAACACCGGTTGTTACAAAAATATTTTTGTGTGTTTGTGCAATGTTTATTGCAGACGCAATATCTTTTGGATCTGCGGTGGCACAAATCATTGCACCAATCCCAGAATCATGTGCACGCGCGATAACCGCATCAATGCCGCCATCATATTCATCTGTTAAATGACAATGGGTATCTATAAACATTTTTTCATTTCGTTAATAATTTTGAATATGGTTATATCTGCTTTTAAATTAAGGCGATTTATGTCAGATATCGCCTGATTCGCATCTGGATAAATATCTGCCAATCCTAATGCAGCAATTGCATCCAGCACAATTCCGTAAAGGGCAGGCGACATTGAGATTTTTACTGCAACATCCATCAGGTCGCTGGCGGTTGAATGTTTGTTATGTAATACATCCAATAATTCTTCATAAATTATGTCACCACCTGTTGCTTTCAAGTTTGCAATCTTTCCGAAACTGCCATTGGAAAGTTTTAATATATCGTTACTTATTTGTTCGTCACCCAAGAATCTAAGACATAATTCGCGTAATTCGTCGATTGTTAATGGATGCATCTTTTCAACACGCGCACGCGAACGGACAGTCGGCAAAACAGCAGACAATTGATGTGTTACTAATAAAAACAATGTTTGTGCCGGTGGTTCTTCCAGTAATTTTAAAATAGCGTTTTCTGCAGGCACAGTTAATTCATCAACTGCATCAATTAACACAACGCGCCATTGTCCAGACATAGACGACATTTGCATGCGTTCAATCATATTGCGCACTGTATTCACAGAAATTTTTTTTGCATCGGTCTTGATGTTTCCACGGTCGTCCAAATTATGTGCCAAATCAATTACAAAGAAATCACCGACATTGCCATAAACTTGTTTTGCTATTTTATAAGCCAATGTTGCTTTGCCAATGCCGCGTGGACCACAAAGCATCCATACCGGATGAACAGGGTATTTATCGCGGTTGTCCCATGCATCCATAAAACTTTTTAATGTGTCGCGATGCCCGATCAAATAATCGTTATCCATTGGGTTTGGAAATTCAAATAAAATTTCTTTCTTTTTTGTCGCCATATTATTTTACCCCCAACAATACCGATATGTTTTTAATTATTCGACCAATAAATTGAATTTTGCGAACTTTATTTTTTGCAACCATAGGTATTCTTTTTACAACATCACCATTTTTTTCAATAACAATTTCGCCAATTTCTTGTCCTTTTTTCACTGGTGCGGTGATTGGTTCATAAAATCGTGCCAGAACACGTATGTTTTTAAGTGTTTCATCTTTTGGTAAAGTAATTGCAACATTTTCTTTAACAGTTGCTGTTACCGTTGGATATCGTCCATACCACACAGGTATTTCTGTGATATCTTCGCCGGCATGAAAGAAAACTTTTGTTTGTGTTGTTTTGTAGCCATGATTCAACAGTTTTTTCATTTCGTCAGCCAATACGTCGTGTCCGCGTCCATGAAATCCGTTAATGACACCAATCAATCTGCGACCACCGATTTTTGAACTGGCCACCATGCCGTATCCGCCGTCATCGGTATGTCCGGTTTTAAGACCATCAGCCCCAGACATAGAAAACAATAATTTGTTATAATTTAAAGTGTGTGTGCGTGTCCAATCGCGGCACCAATCTGTTTTTGCATCTTCAAATTCAAATCTTTTTGTTGCAAACATTGGATAAATATCTGGATATTCATCGATGATGTATTTTGCCAATATACCTAATTCACGCGATGTCATTAAATTGTTTTCGTGTGGCAAACCGCTGGCGTTTCCAAATGTTGATTTTTCCATACCGATTGCACGTGCTTTTTTTGTCATTAAATCTGTAAAAGCGTTTTCTGTTTTTCCCAGTTTTTCAGCAACCGTCACAGATGCGTCCCCGGCAGACAAAACGATTATTCCTAAAATTGCATCACGCACAGTTATTTTTTGCCCAGTGATTAAACACATCTTGCTGGCCGGGTACCACAAAGGATTTTTGTAATTGGCATTTTCAGAAACGGTTAACAAATCGTCCATCTTTAAATCGCCAGATTTTATGGCATCAAATAATACTGTCAATGTCATCAATTTTAACATGGATGAAGGCGGCATTAATTTGTCAGCGTTTTTTTCAACAATAACAGCACCGCTGTCATAATCAAACAAATAAACAGATTTTGCATTTGTTTGAAATTGTGCACCGTTCGCAGCGACACAAAATAACACATTGAATAAAATCAGGAACTTTTTAATCATTATGATTGGATAATAGCAATAATAATGTCCTTTTCCAATGTTTTTTTACAAAAAAACACAGATAAAAACCCGGGTGTTAATTTTTCATATACAAAAAACTATCGTTTTTACAATCTGGCAATTTCATAATACTCGTATCATTTTTACCCGGCGGACAAGTATAAGTTCCGTCTAATACCATACAATATGCCCCAAATGTAACCGTATATCCATCATACAGTTTTTTTGATTCTGTTTTCCAGTTTTTTTCGCCTATGACTTGTTGCGTATCGGTTGCAAAAACTTTGCCACCGCATGGCGGTATCGTGAATTATATGAACGCGATGGCGGGGTCGACAATATAATCCATAATCTACGCACATCCCCGCGCCGGTTTTACAGATACCTGGACCTAGTATATATGAATCCAGGAACCGTCAACCGCATCTTATTAGGCCAGCAGAAAGTTAATGTGAATGAGCTGTTTTAGATTGCAAAAAAAGAAACGTTTTAGACAAGCCCCCAACATGTTATTATAGACAACACAAACAGTAAAAAACCGAAAATTGGAACCATCCATATCTGTTTGCGATATACTCTTACTAACCAAAATAACATAAAAGACAAGATAAGCAATATCAATACAATACAGACAATATCATAATTTATCATGCAAGCCAGATATTCGCCCCAAACATCAAACGGACATACATTTGTCCAAATATGATTAAATTTTGAAATGTTGCCGACACACACCAAATCAAATAAAAAAATATACAAGGCACAAAATAAACATACCGTTATTACATACCTTATTATATTTGATATTTTTTTCATTTTATGCCTTTGATTTTTCAATATTCTACTTTAATAAT
>CALYRP010000074.1 GCA_945483255.1 uncultured Pseudomonadota bacterium | reverse complement strand
ATAAATACCGTTAATTATTTGATTTTAGCCACTTTTTTAGCAACTTTGGCAACGCTGCCTACCTTTGCTTTTAAAGATTTCAAGCCCTTTGCCAATTCTGCTTCTTCTGCCGGGCCTATTTTTTCAGGTTTCACAGCAGAACAACAATATGGGCATTTGGTTGCTAATTTGCTGATTGATTGTTGGCAATGTGGACATGTGCGCATTGCAACCGGCGCTTTTGCACGTGCAGAATTTGCAATTTTAACAATAATAAATACCGCGAACATTGTTATCAAGAAACTGATTACACTATTCAAAAAGGTTCCCAAATTCAATGTTGTTGCCCCGGCCGCAGTTGCCGCTTCCATTGTGGCATAATGCGCACCTGGTTCGCCGCCGCCCAACACAAAAAACCATTGTGAAAAATCAATTCCGCCAACCAACATCCCAACTGGCGGCATAATAATATCTTTTACCAAAGAATTAACAACACTGGTCATGACAGACCCAACGATGATACCAACAGCCATATCGATTGCGCTGCCTTTGTTAATGAACGCTTTAAATTCACTTAAAAGTTTCATTTTATTCTCCTTTGTCGATGTGTTTTTCGATTGCCTTTAACACTTTGGCCAGTGTTTTATGAATATTTTCATCACGTGTTTCAACCATAATATCAGCCTTGGCATATGTATCATAGCGTTCATTTATTAATTGGGCCAATATTTGACGCGAATCTGTGTTTAATAATTGCGGACGAGTATGACGAAAATTTGTCCTTTTTACAAGCAGTTCCAAATCAGCCTTCAACCAAATTGTTAACGCTTTTTCCAGAACGATTTGCCGCACCGCAGGGGTTATAAAAGCACCTTCGCCGGTGGAAATTACTTTGATTAAAGGCGGCGTTTCAATTATTCTTTCAATGACTTTTTCTTCGACGCGTCTGAATTCTTGTTCACCATACATAGAAAAAATATCGACAACACTGCAACCTGCCGCTTTTTCAATTTCTTTATCGGAATCAACAAAAGGTATCCCCAGATTGCGCGCCAATGCACGTCCAACGCTGGTTTTGCCCGCCCCCATTAAACCAACCATTACTATCGGTTTGGTTAAGTTTATTTGCTTTTTGTTTCTCATGCTTGTCATTTTATATAAAAACAAAAAATAAGACAATAAAAATTTCAAAATAACAAAAAGTATGATACAACAACAAGTATTGATACTTTTATGTCGGACACTAATTACGGCAAAAAGATGTCTGATTTGTTCGTTCGCCCAACGATGTACGGCAAATATGCATTTTAAAATAAAAGAACCGACCGAACGGTCGGTTCTTTTATTATTCCATTGCCGCCAATCTTTCCAATTGGTCCGCGGAAATCAAAGCATCAATCATTTCATCCAGGCCTTCGCCACCTGCCAAGATATCGTCCAATTTATAAAGTGTTAATTTGATACGATGATCGGTAACACGTTGTTCTGGGAAATTATATGTTCTGATTTTTTCGCTTCTGTCCCCACTGCCGACCATGCTGCGACGCGAAGAATTAGACGCATTCATTTGTTCCATTCTTTGTTTTTCATACAAGCGCGAACGCAAAACTGCCATAGCCGTAGCCTTGTTTTGTAGTTGCGAACGTTCGTTTTGACATGTCACAACAATTCCTGTTGGGAAATGGGTAATACGAATTGCAGAATCTGTTTTGTTAACGTGCTGGCCACCCGCGCCTGACGCGCGGAAAATATCAATTCGAATATCTTTTTCATCAATGACAACGTCGATATCTTTTGCTTCTGGCATTACGGCAACAGACGCAGCAGATGTGTGAATACGGCCGCCTGCTTCAGTTTCAGGAACGCGTTGCACACGGTGAATACCAGATTCAAATTTCATACGGGCATATACACCGTCGCCTTCTATTTTAAATATGATTTCTTTGTATCCATGTAACGAAGTTGCATTTTCTTCGACAACATCTATTTTCCATCCCTTGCGCAACGCATAAGATTTATATTGATTGTACAAATCGCCCGCGAATAATGCAGATTCTTCGCCACCAACACCGGCTCGAATTTCCACAATCGCGCTGTTGTCGTCCGCATCGTCACGCGGCAAAAGTGCAATCTGTAATTGGCGTTCCAATTCAGGCAATTCATGATTCAATGTTTCCAATTGTTCTGTTGCGATTTCTTTTAATTCTGGATCGTTCAACATTTCGTTGGCGTCTTTGATGCCCTTGACTGTTTGCAAGTATTGGTTAATAAGCGGTAATATTTCGGATAAACGCGAATATTCTTTGGAAAGCTTTGTCAATTCATCGCCAGATACTTCGCCAGAATTCATTTTGGTTTCAATATCTTTTGCGCGCGATTGAATATCCAATAATTTTTGTTCGATAATCATATTATTTTACCTTTATATTTTTAATTGCGTTTTCCAAAGACAATGTTTCTTGGGTGCCGGATACCATATCTTTTAATGCAACGACATTTTTTGCGACTTCGTCATCACCGATAATCATGCTGTATTTCGCACCGATTTTATCAGCATATTCAATTTGATTCTTGAATTTTTTATCAGTGTCCAGATATGATACTGCAACAATCCCGTTTTCGCGCAAAGAATTTACAATTTGTGATGCATATGCGACATTATTATTTCCCATTACCAAAACAGCAACATCAATTGGGTTGGCAAATCTTGATAAATCAATTTGGTTATTTTCCAACATTGAAGCAAAGATTCTTGAAAAACCAATGGCCGCACCAACCCCAACTATCTTGGTTTTGGAAAATTTAGATGCCAAATTTTCATAGCGCCCACCACCCGCAGCAGTTCCGAATTCAGGATGTTGTGGCAATTTAAATTCAAACACCAGCCCGGTATAATATTCCAAACCACGCGCGATAGATAAATCTATTTGTGCGTTTTTAACACCCATTCCATCAAGCAATTTCATAAAATCAGTTAATTCAGATATCGCAGCATCTAATTTTTCTGATTTATTCACGAATTTTTCATAGCCGTCAACGAATACTGATTTAATTACATTTTCTTTGTCAGAATTATTCAATGTATCTTTCAAAGCATCTGCAAAATCATCATCGCCCATTTTGTCTTTTTTGTCTATAAGGACAAAAATACTTTTCTTTTGTTCAGCGCTTAATTCCAAATAATCAAAAACCGCATCCCAAAACGGACGTGATCCAACATGAACAACATTTGGACCGACAAATTCAGATACAGAATTCAAAGCCGCACTTATCACAGAAATAATTTCTGCATCATAATTTGTGGACAATGAATTTATTCCCATTATATCCAAATCCATTTGATAAAATTCACGATAACGGCCACGTTGCGCCCTTTCACCACGATAACGTTTGGAAAATTGTGATGCACGGAACGGAAACACCAAATCATTCAGGTGACCTGCAACATAGCGCGAAAGCCCAACTGTTCCGTCATAACGCAACCCCATTTTCGTATCGCCCTTTTGGAACAAGAACATTTGCGTTTCAATTTCATCCCAATTATCTTTGTCGGTTAAAACCTCGGCACGTTCGATTGCCGGCAAATCAAGCATAGAAAAACCAGCCAATTGCAAAACATTTTGCATTTTTGCCGCACAATAATCAAAACAGCGTTGTTGTGATGGCAACAATTCTATGAATCCGCTTAAAGGTTTTGTTGGTTTTAAATCCATTTTTTTCTCGTTTTGTTATAAATTGAAATTTCTGTTTTTTCAAACAGTATTATATCATAAAAAATATAAGAATGCTAGAAACACACGGCGCGCGCCGCGTGATGTAATTGAAATGACAAAGATATAAATTTTGTAATCATCATATATTAATTATAGTTTTGTTTTTTGCGGTTTGCAATATTTTTTATGCAACCCGCCCCGGCACCTTTGGCGCCACCCCGCCCCAGGCGGGGAATTTGTTTTCTGGAAACATCGCATGTGAAGCAACCAATGTCATTCCGAGCGAGCCTGCGAGCGCGGGAATCCATTAACAAACTTCGTTCTGGAAAAAAATTATGGATTGCCACGGTCGTTACACTCCCTCGCAATGACATGGAACTTTTGATTAATTTTCTTTCCAAGAATTTGCATTATCTGGAAACAATGCCAGTAAAAAAACAATGTCATTCCGAGCGAGCACGCGAGCGCGGGAATCCATTAACAAACTTCGTTCT
>CALYRP010000073.1 GCA_945483255.1 uncultured Pseudomonadota bacterium | reverse complement strand
ACGGGCGTTTTTTTATTTTTGAATATGAACATCCATTTGTGGAAATGGAAAATTAAGTTTGTGTTTTGGAAATTCTTTATATATTGTTTCCAACACGTCTGCCTGGGTTGCATATACATCGGTATAATCTGTCCAATAACGAATTGTTAACGTTACAGCGCTGTCATCCAATGAAGATAATATAACAACAGGTTCTGGATTTTTCAAAACACGTTTATCTTTTGATAATATTTGTAAAACCAATTTACGTGCATTTTCAACATTGTCACCATACGAGATTCCAACATTTAAATCTGTTCTGCGTTTTTTACCCATGGATAAATTAGTTATCACACCGTTTGATAATGCACCATTTGGTAAGAACAAAATCTGGTTATCAAAAGTGTTTATTTGTGTTGTGAAAATCATTATCTTTTGAACAACACCTGTTTTTCCATCTGCTGTTATTATCGTGTCGCCTACTTTAAAAGGTTTGAATAACAATATAACCATACCGCCTGCAACATTTTGCAAAGTCCCAGACAACGCCATACCGATTGCCAACGATGCAGCGCCCAACACAGCAACAATTGATGTCATTTGCACACCAAGTGTTGTTAACATTATGATAAATACAAATACTTTCAAAGCGATGTTCAAAAACGACAAAGAAAAACCCTGTAATGTTGGTTCAACATTGTGTCGCTGCATTCCACGATTAAATGCGCCTACAATCTTTTTAGCCAACCAAAAACCAACAACCCATATTGCAATTGCAGCCAATAATTTTGTTCCAAAATCTGCAACAATTTGCCCAAGTGTCATAACCAATGAATCAAGTGTGATATTTTGCATATTAAAATCCTTTCTTTACGATAAGAACATAGCAAAAAAACAAAAAAATACGCAATAAAAAAACGCCCGTTTGGGCGTTTTTTATTGTATCAATAATTCTTTGCCGTGGACATCAACATTAACCGTTGAACCTTCGCCAACAGCACCCGACAAAATCAAATCTGCGATTTTATCTTCGACGGCTGTGGTAATCAAACGTTTCAATGGACGTGCACCAAATACACCATCGTATCCGTTATCAGCCAACCATTGAATTGCTTTGTCGCTTACACGCAAAGACATTTGACGTTCAGCAAGCCGCTTTTCCAATGTCTTTAATTGGATTTTTACAATGTCACCCATCACATCTTTGCCCAGCGCATTAAAGAACACAATTTCATCAATACGATTGATAAATTCTGGTCTAAATTGTTTACGCACTGCATCCATGTTTGGCAAATTACTGGTCATTATAATAATGGTGTTTGTGAAATTAACTATGCGACCTTGGCCATCTGTTAAACGACCATCATCCAATATCTGTAAAAAGACATTGAACACATCAGGATGCGCCTTTTCAATTTCATCAAATAACAACACTTGGTAAGGTCTGCGACGAACAGATTCTGTTAATTCACCACCTGCTTCATACCCGACATATCCCGGGGGTGCCCCAATCAAACGCGCAACCGAATGTGGTTCCATATATTCCGACATATCGATTCGTGTCATTGCGGTATCATCATTAAATAAATATTCTGCTAATGCTTTTGCAACCTCGGTCTTGCCCACACCGGTTGGCCCCAAGAACATAAACGAACCAGATGGTCTGCGCGGATCAGACAAGCCAGCACGCGAACGGCGAATTGCACGCGCAACAACAGACAACGCATGGTCTTGACCGACAACACGTTTACGCAATTCATCTTCTATATTTAATAATTTTGATTGTTCTTCGACACTTAATCTGTCAGCCGGAACACCGGTCCATTTTGAAACAACCGCCGCAATATGTTCTGGCAATACAGTTTTATATTCTTTGGATTCACTGTTTTGTTTTTTGATTTGTTCTTCCAATTCTGGAATTTTTCCATATTGCAGTGCGGATGCTTTTTCATAATCACCATTTCGCATTGCAATTGCAACTTCGGCACGCGCGGCATCTAATGCAGCCATCGCATCAGACAAACCTTTCATTTTCTTTTGTTCGTCCATCCAGGCGGCCGTCATTTCTTTGGATTCAGATTCCATTTTTTCAATTAAACCGGACAAATCATTTAAACGTTTTTTAGATTCTTCGTCTTTTTCTTTGCGCAAAGCCTGTTGTTCGATTTTTAATTGCATCAAATGTCTATCTAATTCATCCAATTTTTCAGGTTTGGATGCAATTTCAATACGAACACGCGCCGCGGCTTCATCGATTAAATCGATAGCCTTGTCTGGTAAAAATCTGTCGGTAATATACCGATTCGATAATTTAACTGCCGCAACCAATGCAGAATCAGAAATACGAACACCATGGTGTCCTTCGTATTTGTCTTTCAAACCACGCAAAATAGAAATTGTATCATCGACTGCTGGTTCATCAACATATACTGGTTGAAAACGACGCGCCAGGGCCGGATCTTTTTCAATATATTGACGATATTCATCTAATGTCGTTGCACCAACACAATGCAATTCACCACGCGCCAACATAGGTTTTAATAAATTCCCGGCATCCATACTGCCTTCGCCCTTTCCCGCGCCAACCATGGTGTGTAATTCATCAATAAACAAAATGATTTCGCCATTGGATTCTTTGACTGCTTTCAAAATTGCTTTAAGTCTACCTTCGAATTGACCGCGGAACATAGCGCCCGCCATCAAGGCCCCCATATCAAGGGATAATAATTTTTTATTCAATAAATTTTCAGGCATATCCCCCGAAACAATTCTTTGTGCCAATCCTTCGACAATAGCGGTTTTACCGACACCAGGATTACCGATTAAAACCGGGTTATTTTTGGTGCGACGCGACAAAACCTGAATTGTTCTGCGAACTTCTTCTTCGCGCCCAATAACAGGATCCAATTTACCATCCGCCGCCAATTTAGTAAAATCGGTGGTATATTTTTCAATCGCTTGTTGCGGTGTTTCTTGAACTTCGTCTGGATTCATAATGATACCTCTTTGTTTTATTTCAATATCTATATAGTCGCATATTTTCAAAATTCAAGCCATCGGACAATAAACCCAGGCAAATAAAATAATACAAAAAATAAAAACATTACTTGACTTTTACTAAATTATATTATAAATTATTGCCCAGTAATTAAAGGATTTAAAATGCCACGTGTATGTAAAGTAACTGGAAAAAAGACAATGGTTGGAATGAATGTATCGCATTCTATGCGTCATACAAAACGTACATTCTTGCCAAATTTACAAAAATTATCGTTCCACAGTGATATTTTGGGACGCGATTTCAGCCTTCGTATTTCTACTGCTGGATTGCGCACATTAACAAAACACGGTGGATTGGATGCCTATGTAATGGCAAAACCTGTATCTCGTTTGACACCTGAAATGGCTGCGATTAAAAAAGCCATTGAAAAGAAAAACGGCAAAGCCGAAAAGCCTGCGAAAAAACCGGTCCACAAACCAACACGCAGTGCTCGTCTTGTAAAAAAGGTTGAAGCCAAAAAAGCAGCTGCAAAATAATTGCTGGCTGTATCGTTCTGGCCCTGTGGCGGAACTGGTAGACGCGCTTGACTCAAAATCAAGTTCTGAATAAGAGTATCGGTTCGATTCCGATCAGGGCCACCAGGATATAAGAAAATACCATCAACAGATGGTATTTTTTTATGTCCTCAGTATCTTTGCTGATCGGGATTGAACCGAAGGTTCGGGACGTAGCGAAGCGAAGTGAAAGGGACCCGCCAAAATCACCAAGAACAAAGTGATTGGTTTTGATTTTGGACGGGAATTCTACATTCCGATCAGGGCCACCAGAATACAAGTAGATTACACAAGTAAAACGCAGTGTAATCGTTACGGTATCCCCGCAGACACGAAGTGTCGAGGGAAATAAACTAAAGAATTGTCCCCTTGTGGGGCAATTTTTTATTTATTGTGAACACTGGTTCCAAATCAAACCGATTGGTTCGCTCGGCTTACGCCTGTGCGGCATTCGTTAGCACTCAAACTTCGTTTACCCTCGTTTTCGCTTACTCATGGTCGGGAACAAAAATATTCCAATTATTTTAATAAAAAATATCCTTACAAAATACTTGACAAATGTCTTTTTTGTATTACATTTTGTGTGTCTTAACAATAACAAGGAGGGCTAAATGCCACAAATAAACAAAACAGAAATAAAAAAACAAATAGTTAATATCATTAATAATATACTT
>CALYRP010000072.1 GCA_945483255.1 uncultured Pseudomonadota bacterium | reverse complement strand
TTTTGCTTTGACATGGACTATTAAAATATTCTATCATTTCATCAGAAGTATACGAGTAAAAGGTTAAGGCGATGAAAAAATTTGCTTTATTAACAATGATTTTAGCTGCGACAAACAGCGTTTGCGCTGCACAATATAATGATTATGATAATTACGCATATGACGATTATACCGTTGAAGAATTTCAAACGGTGTATACAGAAGTACCTGTGCGTTCTTACCACGCATATCCAGATGATCCAAACTTTATTCCTGAAACAGAATTTATGAATATGGATGATACTGTTGATTATGACGAAGTAATCTATCAAACGCGCAGCGAAGAATACGATACACATCCTGGCGTTCAATTTACAGAAAGACCAACTGTAATTTGTCGTGATTTTAATTGCACACGTTTGAATAATCGTATTACTCGTACTTTCTTGTTCAACAGTCTGGCTAATATGTTTATAACAAATGCTCATTCGCGTCTTTATATATGCGAAGCAGACCCATTTTCACGCAGTTGTTTACAATCTGGTATTTCGTTCCCAGTTCGTTCTGGAATTGCAAATGCTTTGGTCAAAATACCAAAGGCCACAATTTCCCAGGTTAACTTATCAACGGGTTTGTCGCGCGCAACTACAACCATGACTTACGAATTTTTGGTAAACGGTATTCAACGCAATTGCGAACCAACAATTATGGATATATCTGTACCTAATAATTCCCAAGCTACTTTGACAAACCGCGAATTTACATGCAATTTAACAAGTAATGGTATGTCCAATATATCATTGTTGTTAAGTGTCGATTATATCGACCTTGATTACGGTTTAATTGGTGCATATTATTCTATCGGCTTGCAAGGACCGGCTTCTGGTGGTGCAAACGGATATTTGGTGTTTAAAACAGAATTTACAACAAATGGTGCCAAATTTCGCGCATCAACATATAAAGATGCTGAAAATCTTGACAACCCAGGACACACTATAAAGCCAGGCGAATACGCTGTCGAAGCGTTGGACAAATAAACAATTTTATCGGTCTGACGCGCAGAGTTTTTAAATATACATACGGTTTATGCAGATGACCAAAAACATACTTGTTGTTGATGACGATAAAATATTAAGAGAAAGTCTGGCACGCGGTTTACGTAACGCACAATTCAATGTTATTACCGCAGAATCAGCAGAATTTGCAACCGAAGTTTTATCAAAGATATCCGTTGATGCCATTGTTCTTGATCGTATGATGGACGGTATGGACGGCCTAAGTTTCCTTAGACAACTACGGTTAAATGGAAATGATACCCCGGTAATTATGTTAACTGCATTATCTGGGCCAGAAAATGCTATTGACGGTTTGTCGGGTGGGGCAAATGATTACATGCAAAAGCCATTCCAATTACAAGAATTAATATTAAGATTGAATAACATCATCAAATTCAGCCCTGTGGCAAAAGAAAAAACAGATAATTATTTTGGTTTGATATTTACAGACGGTGAATTTTTTGTAAAAAAAGACGGCAAAAACAATCTGTTATCTTTATCTAGCGAAGAAAAAAAATTATTACAAAATCTTACCAATCCAATTGGCAATGTCGTTACAGCAACCCCAATGGTTGCAAAACGCTTGCGCAATAAAATAAATGGTGTATTATCAGACATAGATATCATAACCGTTCGTGGCATGGGGTATAAAATTATAAAAAACAAGAACTAAAAGGAAACAAAGATGAGATTGATTCCGCGCAGCTTTTTAGGACGCACAATTTTAATGGTTTTATTGCCATTGGTTTTGGCTTTGTTAATCGTGGCCAATTCGTTTTTTGGTAACCATTGGAAAAAAGTTCATGAAACATTAGCGCGCACTTTGGCTGGTGAAGTTACAACAATGGTTCATTTTATGGATTCAGGTAATGATGATGCTGTAAAAATGTTGGCACACGACATTGGCATAAACGTTTCCATACACGACAAATTAAATAGGCCCAAAGAAAACGATAATAAATCTATGGAAGCCGGCCCATTGGCAAAATATTTGCAAAAAAATTTAAAACAACCTGCCAGTATCTATGTTGAACGTGGAAAAAGATTACTGTTTATAGATATTCCGATGAAAGACGGCAAAATCGCAACATTTGCAACAAGTATGCATCGTATTTATTCAACCAGTGCAGAAGTCTTTTTATTATGGGTTATTGCATCTATTTTGATTGTTTCAATATTGGCGACACCTTTCGTTATATTTCACACACGCAGTATTCGCCATATTGCCAAGGCCGCTAATAAATTTGGTCGCGGAATGGATGTTCCAGGTTTTAAACCAAGTGGTTCTTTGGAAATTCGCGAAGCTGCAAAAGCAATGATTACAATGAAAGAACGCCTTAACAGATATAACAAAACCAGAACAGATATGTTAAATGCGGTTGGTCATGATTTGAAAACACCTTTGACCCGCATGAGATTATCGATAGAAACAGATTCTGCAAAAAAAGAAGATTTATTACATGAAATCGACCGTATGTCAGACATGGTTAACGGCTATCTTGCATTTGCACGCGGAGAAATGCCAGAAATAGAACAAGCGGTTGAATTGCCGGCCATGTTGACACGTATAGCACGCGATGCAGCACCAAAGAAAAATATTGTTCTGGATTTCCCATCTGAACCTGTACAATTTTATGCCAGACCAAATGCGTTAACCAGTGCGTTTACAAACATTATCGAAAATGCGGCACGTTTTACAAAAAACACAATGAAAATTACTGAAAAAGACACAGAAGATTCTGTTGTTGTTACAATAGAAGACGATGGTATTGGAATTCCAGACGACAAAAAAGAAAAAGCATTGCAACCATTCGTCAGACTGGACGAATCTCGCAATGAAACAACAGGCGGGACTGGTCTGGGGCTATCCATCGCAAAAACCGCGATTGAAAACCATGGCGGACAAATATTCTTGGAAAACAGTGAATTGGGCGGATTAAAGGTTCGCGTTGTATTACCATTATAACAAACGGATTTAATTATGAATTTATATAAATATGTATCTGATGCTATAAATAAAAAATTAGGGTTTGAAGCGAAATTAGATGTGCCAAAAAACCGTGATTTTGGCGATTTTTCGACAAACGCTGCGATGGTTGGCGCAAAGATAGCCGGTAAAAACCCACGCGAATTAGCAAACGAATATTTGCCATTGTTGCAAGAACTTGATTTTGTAAAAGAAGTATCAATCGCGGGGCCTGGTTTTATAAACATCAAAATCAAAGACGATTTTATTTTAAACAATGCCGCTGCGCCAAAACAAATAGTTGCAGAAAAACCGTTGGTCATAGATATGGATTACGGTGCATACAATGTCGCAAAATCTTTGCATATTGGGCATTTACGCACATCTATTGTTGGGGACACATTTAACCGTATTACTAAATTTTTAGGACACAAAACATTTTCATGGAACCATATTGGCGATTGGGGAAAACCAATGGGATTAATTATTGCGTGGATTGAACGCTTGCATCCAGAAATGCCTTATTTCCAAGATAATTTTAATCCAGAAACCCCCGTTGATTATGAAATTGATGAAAAAGAATTAAATAATTATTACCCAAGCGCATCTGCATTTGCCAAAGAAAACCCGGAATTTCAAGCGCGCGCTCAAGAAATCAAGGCAAAATTCCAATCCGGACATCCTGGATATTTCGCTTTATATGAAAAATTCTTGGCGATATCTTTGCGCACGATGAACAATACTGTGAAAAGATTGAATATTTTGCCTTTTGATTATGATTTAGGCGAAAGAAATGCAGCAAAATATCTTGAACCTGTGGAAAAGATTTTGCGCGAAAAAAATATGATTTACGAAGACGATGGCGCGCAAATCATAAATGTTAAACGCGATACAGACAATGCACCAATTCCACCGTATATGTGGCGCGATTCCCGTGGCGCAGACACATACGATTCTACTGACTTAGCGGCGGTGTATTGCAGAAAACAACAAGATAACCCTGATAAAATCATTTATTTTACAGATTTGCGTCAATCATTGCATTTTGAACAATTGTTCCGTGCTGCAGATATGTCTGGTATATATCCATATGATAAATTCGAACATATTGGATATGGCACAATAAACGGAAAAGACGGCAAACCGTTTAAAACACGCGATGGAAATGCCGCGGGACTGGATGATATTATTGATATTGCAAACGATGCGGTCGCTG
>CALYRP010000071.1 GCA_945483255.1 uncultured Pseudomonadota bacterium | reverse complement strand
AACGCGACGATAAACGTCCGGTATTATCTGATTTGCGTGAATCTGGTTCTATTGAACAAGATGCGGATATTGTTATGTTCACATATCGCGAAGAATATTATCTTGAAGGCCGGTCTCCTGATAAAAAATTATCTGGGACAGCATCCGAACAATCTATGCAAAATTGGCAAAAACGTTTGGACAACGTTCGCAACAAAGCCGATGTTATAATTGCTAAAAACAGACACGGCAAACCAGAAACCGTTCATTTAAGCTTTACCGGCGAATTCTATCTGTTTGATAATCTTAACCAATTTGGCCCACAATCTGTACCAGAACAACATTTTGAAAATCAATATACAACAACGACTCAAAATGTTTCAAATTCTATTGATATTAACGATATTCCTGACGATTTGATTTAATTTTTACTTGCCAAGTCCTTAAAAATTGACTAATATTTTGTCAACATATATACCAAGGAGTCCAACCATGGCACAAGAAGAAATCATTTTTCCAAATAATATTCGTAACATTCGTGCATCCAAAGGCATGAAAATGACAGAATTGGCAAGACGCGCTAATTTATCATTGTCCGCTGTTTCCAAGATTGAAAAAGGGGTTCGTCGCCTTAATCAAAAACAATTATTAAATGTATGCACAATATTGGGTTGCAAATTATCTGATATATTTATTCACGAATCTGATTCTGTTGCACAAAATTGGCAAAATGAAATCAAACGCCGTTTAAACGACAACGAAGACAGCGGTTTAAAAATATTTGGTTCTGGACTTCGCAAAATTCGTCAACGCAGTGAAAAGACAATTGCCCAAGCTGCCAAGGCTGCAAAAATGACATTGTCTGTTTATCATAAACTGGAAGTTGGACAACGCGAAGTTTATGAAAACGAAATTGACATCTTGGCCAAGGCTTTTGGATATACATCTTCTGAATTGTTTGATGAAATCGCAAAACTTTATAAATCTGGCGAATTAACAAAACAAATCAATAAAGTTAAGGCACGCGTTCAATCTGTATTGGAACCTGTGAACCCTGTGTCTGGGTTGGATATACACGACGGACTTTATGGTGCACAATTGTATGATAATGCACGTAAAAAATTGGTCCCTGTATTTGGAAAACCAGAAGGCAAAGTCATCAAATTGAAAAAATCTGACGAAACAATGATTGTTGCCCCAACCACATTGGAAGGCCACACTGGTATTTATGCTGTGATTCCTAATTCAAAAAGATTGGGCGATTTCATCCCTGAATCATCTTATGTTTTCGTGGATGCAAACACAAAACCAAATGTTGGCGATTTGGCTGTCGCGATAAATTCAGATTTTGCAAAAATGTCTTCTGAAGATGTTGTTGATGCACAAATTGTTTCTGTCCGTAAAGATTCTCGTGGTAAAATATATGGACATATATCCAACCCAGAAGAAAAAATTAATGCGAAAATTTTGCACAAGGTTGTTATGATTGTGATGCAATAAACCATAACCCAGGGAGAGAGAACATGCAACAACAAGCACACACCATCGCACAACGTCTATTAAACCTTTATCGCCAGGCACATGTTATTGATGGCGGATGGGCTGCTGTTAATCGGGTTCTTGTTGCAGAATCTGATGATACCCAGGTTATACACGAATTGGAAAATATGCCAACTGGTAAAAAGTTAATCGCACATATCAATAATTTGCGCAGCGGTAAAACACCTATGGATTCAATAGATAAAGATTTATTACCATACGGTGGTTTGATGTACGGTCAAAACGAAAACATTTCTTTAACCCAAGAAGAAATATCACAATTACAAATCGCGTTGGATGCATTTCAACCAACCCAAGAATCTTTAAACAATATCAAAAAATTGCCTTTTATTCAAAGATTCGGCACAGATTGGATTGACAGCATAAAATCAGCCATCGCATTCAATCGTGATTTAACATCAAAATGGGCTTTGGTTGCCCAAACATATAACGCATATCGTATTTGGGACAGTGCGAAACAATTATTGTCAGAAACACTAACAGAACGTCATCGCGCACAAATCCAAGCAGACATGCTAGAATTCGAAACATATCTGCCGATGTTTGGTGATGCCGGCAATGAAATGCTTGCAAAATTGCGCACATTTGTGTCTTCTTTGTCATAAATTATTCTGTGCGGTAAATTGTATCTTGTGTGTGTGGTGTTCCAATAAAAATCATTGCCCCGTTTGGTGATAATATAAAATCTAGTTCGCGCAACCTTTCCCGCAAATTTATTCTTTTTTGCTGTGTATTGCAAGTGTTCGGAACTTCCACGTCATCACAAATTATCAAATCTGCGCGCATTCCTGTTATATTTCCAGATATACCCTGACAAATAACAGATGGTTCACGAATACCGATTGGTCGATTTATTGTTATTTTATGTGTGCCCCACTCTTTTTTTACATCTGGCACCATACCATCACACCATGGATGATTTTCTAAAATATTTTTTATATGCGCAACCATACGCGATGCCAAACCCGTTTCCGCAGATAAAATTAAAATTCTGGTTCCTGGGTTGTGATATAATACACATGCTGCGAATATCCCAACGACCGTAGATTTACCGGAATGACGAAAAGCATTTAACAAACCACGATGTGGTGCATCGTTAAATACTTTTACCAAAAAATTTAAAATTTGTTTATGATGTTTTGGCGTTTGTAATCCAAGAACTTTATTCCAAGCATCTACGAAATCATATACTTCTGTGTTTGTCATCCTGCTATTTTATCTATGTTCGACAACCATACTTTAACAAGGTTTGGTTTTTTTACTTTCAGATTTTTAATTTTATCCATGTTTTCTTGGCGTTTTGTATCGTATGGTTGTGCAGTTTCTTCGCGCAATCTTTTCAGCACGGCGTTTTCAGAAAAACTTTCACCGCTGTTACCCGATGCGCCGTATTTTGCCCGTTGTGCGGCTAATGCTTTTTTGATTAAATTTGTTTTTGTTGCTTCGTCTTGTGCTATTTGTGCTAATATTTTTTGACGCTGATTAGAAGCAGATTTTTTTGCATCTTGATATTCCAAGACTTTTGTAACATCTGATACAAGTTGTCCCATATTTTTTCTCCTTGGTTAAATTAAATACCATCCGTCCACTGTGACAGATAATATTGTTGCATTTAATTGATCATCGCTGGACAGTGTCCACAAAGGTTTCATTGTATCGAATTTATATCCCAATAAATTAAAAGATAAATCACCACTGTATCCAGGATGATTTATATCATAAACATCATTTGGAATTTCGATTCGATGATTATTCACAAACACTGTTTTTGTGTTTATTACACGCAAAGCTATTTTTCGCGCACGAATTTTTTTTGGATTATGCCCATTGATTATCATTGGGAAAGACGATATTTTAAATGAAAAATTATGTTCTTGGGCATCATTTTTGGTGCCTTTATCAAATTTTTCAAGATAAAATTTATTTTGTCTTTGAACAATCACATATGTATTATTATCCAATACTGAAACATATTTGAATTTACCATCTGTTGTATATTTGGCCCACGCATTAATATCTGTATTTGAATATTTATTAAGCACAGCCATATACCCATCGTTCATAACCACGAATAATTTATGTGTCAAAGAATTATATGCCACACTGACAGGCGTATTCAATAAATGCTTAGAAAAAACACACAAATCATTTGCATTATAATTTTGGCTTAAATCGTCTAAATCTAATTCGCGAATATCTTTGCCAGATTCTGATATAAATACAGTTGAACCTTCTATCTGTTGTGGTGGCAAATAAATATTTGTATTACTGCCAACCGATGTATGCTGTTTAATATTAATATTAGATGGTGTTAATGGCGCATTTGATATTGCCCATTCACCGACAGAAGTTAATATCTGTAAATTATCGCTGCTGACAATCGTGGATATTCGATGGTGTTGTGATGATAATAATGCTGTAAAAATAGCATCATCATCTAAACCAGATCCGGCATTAAAATTATTATAATCACCTGTCTTGGACATCCAAATATTATTCGGCGATGAAGATGTCCCACCAAAAACAAGTCTGTTTTGATGAAAAGAAACAGATAACGGCCATCCGCGTTTATTACTGAATGCTGCGACATACCAATCATAAATAGGTGTCCCAGGGAAACTGAAATCACCATTTGTATAAACTGTGGCTATTTTAGATGTTTGAACAGATTGCACAATCCATTGTTTGTTATTAACCAGTAATCTTTCACCTATCCATGAATTATCCCAAATGTCTTTATTTGCTGTAAATGTTGCGTGATTGGCATCAATTGAACTGGATGATATTGTAATATAAACACCATCCATATCATCAAACCGCATAAAAGGTATATTTATGCTGACATCTGAATTCATATGGA
>CALYRP010000070.1 GCA_945483255.1 uncultured Pseudomonadota bacterium | reverse complement strand
TCACGCCAATCAGATAATACCGGCCGTTTATCGTCGCGTTGTTCAACACTTCGTGATAATTGGGAAAGAGCGATAACAGGGACATCCATTTCTTTGGCTAGAATTTTTAATCCACGGGTAATTTCAGATAATTCTTGAACACGATTATCATTATGTTTTCCGCCAGGTGATGTCATCAATTGTAAATAGTCAATAACAATCAATGCCACCCCGCCAAATTGACGTGCAATACGGCGTGCACGGGTTTTAATTGCCGCGACAGACATATTCGCAGTGTCATCAATAACAACAGGAACTTTGGATAAAGCATCGCTGTATTGTGACATTTTCATAAATTCTTCGTCTGTTAAATTACCTTCGCGCATATGGGCCGCAGGAACTTTTGATTGAGAAGACAATACACGTGTTGCCAATTGTGATTGTGACATTTCAAGACTGAAAAAAGCAACCGCGCCTTTGTATTGTTCGTTTGCGCGACTATTTAATATAGCGTTTGCTGCATTAAATGCAATATTCATTGCCAATGTTGTTTTACCCATACCAGGACGACCAGCAATAATAATTAAATCAGAATGGTGCAGACCACTGATTGATTTATCCAAATCATCCAATCCTGTTGTAAGACCGGACAATTTACCGTCAGCCTTGTACGCGATTTCTGCTTCTTTTAATGCGCTTTTAAGTGCATCTGCCAAAGATACAACATTGTGTTCTGTTTGACCTGTGGATGCCAAATTAAATAATTTCTGTTCTGCTGTTTCAATTTGTGTGTTAACAGATTTATCTAAATCTTCGGTATATGCATCATCGATAATGCTTTGACCCAGATTTATCAAATCACGACGGCGTGCATTATCAAAAACGATGCGACCATAATGTTCAACGTTAACAACCGTAGATCCCGCCGAAGCCAATTTAGATAAATATTCTGTGCCGCCAACACTTTCCAATGTGCCTTGTTGTTCCAGATACGTTTTTGCAGTGATTATATCAAATGGGACACCAACCGCGAACTGACGCATGGCCAAACGATAAATTTCTTGGTGTGCAGGATGCGAAAAGTGTTCAGGCAACAAAAAGTCCGATACAGATTCCAATGCGCGATTGTTCATCAACACCGCAGCCAGAACAGCCTGTTCGGCTTCTAAATTAGTAGGTAAAGTTTTCGGAGTAAAGTCCATGTCCATTAGATTAAACGAAAATTTTCAGAATTCAATACCTTTTTTAAAGGGGTATGAAAAATTAAAAATACCAATCATAGATAATGCTGGAAATCCGGCATGGCCAGAAGTTTTTCCAATACAAAAAATATCTGAATTAAGAGACACCGTCGGTGAAAGACATTTTTCTGCCCAGATGATGTTGGAATATGTGTCTGATGAACGCATGTGCCTTGATCCGGGGGCAATACATTTTTATGATGCCGAATTTGATATTCATAACGCACGAATCGGCGATAATAAAATAACCGGTGTTTCTTTGTATTGGGATCCGTCCAGTGCACGCCAAAACCATGATGGCAGTGTTTGCGCACTTGTTTATCGTGATGATGAAAGACGAAATATTTTTGTACACGATGTTATTTATATGATGGTTGATGATGATGATTTATATCCATTGGCCAACCAATGCGAAGTTGTTTTAGATTTTATGCAAAAACATCACATAAGTCGAATTGGTATTGAAACAAATGGTATTGGAAATGCATTGCCAGAAATTATGCGAAATATTATAAAGACACGAAATATTTCAATAAATATAACACAAATTACAAACCATATAAAGAAAGAAACACGAATTTTAAATACTTTGGAACCATTGCTTTCCACAGGGCATCTTTATATGCATAACAAAATCAGACAAACAATGTTGTTATCTGAAATGTTGTCGTGGACTCCAAACGGTTCCAAAGAACACGACGATGGATTGGATGCAATATCTGGGGCAATTTCAATGTTGCCTGTGCCTGTGCGTCCCACAGGGTCAAGAATCAATCTGTTGCGTGCAAATACAGAATTTAAAATATAACCAAACAAAAGGAATAAAAATGCAAAAAAATCTTGTTCAATTATATAAACGCGCATTAGATGAAAGATCAGTATGGTTAACACGTTGGAAAAATGCAATGCGATATACCATACCGACAGATGATACAGAAAGCGCAACATTGTTTGATGCAACCGCAGCAGATGCAGTGGATAATTTGGCGGCATCGATGTATTCGCTTTTAACGCCACCTGAATCTTTGTGGATAAATCTGATTCGCGAAAGTGATTTATCCCCAAATGCAGATGTTGCCACAGCGATGTTACGTGCACATTTAAATGATTCAAATTTTTATACGACAATTCATCAATGTTATACTGATTTAGTTGTTCTTGGCACAGCATGTTTGTTTATGGCTGAAAATCCGATTGGGTCAGATTCTGCATTTTCGTTTACTGCGATTCCAATGCAAGATATTGCGATTTTAAATGGGGCAATATTTCATACAACATCTTTGCCGGCATGTGATTTAATGGAAAAATATCCTGGTTTTGTATTCCCATCAAATATGCGTGATACAATTAAAGCGAATCCAGAAACGCCAATCAGATTGGTACAATCTTTAATCGGCAAAGATTTTACAGCATGGGTTGATGTTGGCGGGGATTTTGAAAACAACGTTGTTGCACGTGGAACATTTGAAACAAATCCATACATTATATTCCGTTGGTCTGTGGTAAGTGGCGAATTATACGGTCGTGGCCCCGTATTGCGCGCATTGCCTGATATAAAAACAGCAAACAAAGTTGTCGAATTGGTGTTAAAAAACGCAACTATCGCGGTCAGCGGTATCTGGCAGGCTGATGATGATGGGGTTATTAATTTATCAAATATAAATTTAACCCCTGGTGCAATAATTCCGAAAGCCGTGGGATCTTCTGGGTTGACACCGCTTTCCAGCGGGGCTGATTTTGATGTATCACAAATCGTTTTACGTGATTTACGCGACAGAATTCGTCATACGCTTTTGGCAGACAGACTTGGATTGCTTTCTGACAAAGAAATGACAGCAACCGAAATATTGGCGCGAAACAGTGATATGGTTCGTATATTGGGTGCAACATACGGACGATTGTTACATGAATTTATAAGACCTTTGTGCGAAAGGGGGCTTCAAATTTTATCAAGACGCGGATTGATAGAAAACATATCTTTGCATTCAGACGCGGAATTGAAATATATTGCACCAATCGCACAAATGGCGCGCGAAGAAATGTCAATATAGGGTGTAAAAGATGAATGAAATTGAAAAACATTATGCGCGTATTTTTAATACGCCATCTGGTAAAATTGTTTTAAAACATTTGCGCAATATCACAATTGAACGTGTATTGGGACAAAATATTTCAAATGAAGATTTGCGTTGGGTGGCGGCACAAAACGCATTAGTTCATCAAATAGAAAATTTTATAAAAAGGGGAAATAATTTAACATAATTAATAAAATACGATTACATATTGCCGTATATTTTATGGTAAATTATTGATAATATCATGACAAAACAACAAAATATCTTTTCTTTTCTGGACATTTTACGCGACAGTTGGTTTTTGATTGCTTTTGTTGCGGGGGTGATTTATTGGGTGGCGCGCCAAGATTCTTCGCTTTCTGAAATAGAACGTATGGACCAACGAATAACATCATTAGAAAACAGAACAACAATATTGGAATCTGGAATTGGACAATTGCAATTAAAAATAGACGGAATCAAAGAAGATGTCACATTGATTAAAAGTGCGGTTATAAAAAATTAGATAGCGTTTTTGGCCCAATATATTTTATGACCGCAAACAACAATAACATCAAACCGGGCATCTCCATCCCAATGTTTGTTTATCAGGTATGTTTCTGCGGCACGACGCAACCGCACCGATTGCGCAGGTGTTATCGCATCCCATGCCGCAGAAACGGTTTTTCGTGCTTTCACTTCAACAAATATGATGGTGTTATGTTTTTTTGCGATTATATCTATTTCTGCACGTCCAGTTTTTTTCCCGGTAATATAACGATTGTTTAATATCCGATATCCATGAAAACGCAGATACATACGCGCCAAGAATTCAGAATAAAGCCCGGTTGTATAAGATGTTTTATTAAAAAGCATAAGGTTTTGCCTGGAAATTTTCACGCGCTTGTTGAATATTCATTGAAGAATCTGTAGCGTTCAATCCTTTGTCAGTCAATACCAATTGACCATAGAAAGCCTGCATCATTGGATCATAGGCATTTTCAGATGAAATCCATTTGTCTTCATCAGAATTTGGAATTCCATATTTATCAACAACACCTTGCCAAAAAGCTAAAATCTTTTTTTCGCGTTGGTTTGCAAATTTTTCGCTTTCCCCATCCATTACGTTTACATCGTTATTATACACAATTTTCCACACGACATTATCTGTGGCGTTACTGGTAAGATAAATGTCAACAGTTTCCCCGGTAAAGTTGCGTTCCAGATGAATTGCGGAAA
>CALYRP010000069.1 GCA_945483255.1 uncultured Pseudomonadota bacterium | reverse complement strand
GTGGAATTCTTGGTCGGCTTCGATTGGGCGGAGATACCATCCCTGATATATAACCAATTGTTTGCCTGGCTTTAGTTGCATTATATCAAATTCAGTGTAAAGCAATTCTTCTTTGGGTGTTTCTATTTCTTTGCCATCTTTTTCTTCAACTTTCTTGGTCTTTTTATATCCAATCATTTGCGAAAATCTGCGTGCAGTATCAGGATCATTTTGACGCATTACAACTTTGGCTGCGGTGGTTGAAATAATTGTTGCCGCGGCATCGTTGCCATATCTTTCGCTTATCTGGTGGATATCTTGACCGATGATTAAATAAGATACTTTTTGTCCGCGACCCAAATCTGGTCCTTGGATAACCGCATCCAATTTCTGCATTTTTGGCATTTCGTCCAAAACAAATAACACAGGATAAGGCCCCATCTTTTCACCGTCAACCATTTGATTGACATTATGTGCCAATAAATAACTGGACATCAATTCAATAAATATCGCGGTAATTGGGTTCAAAGCCTGGGCATCAACCATATTGATTGAAAGGTATACGGTAACAGGTTTGATTTTTCCATCGCGTGGGTCTTTGATTCCGCGCAGGTCCGCAAAATGAAAATCAGAATGTGATGTACGATTACGAACGGCGGCATTACGGAATATTGCCAAACCTTCCATCATTGTGGATAAAATAGATCCGCGTTCTTTATCAGGTGTATTTGCCAATTGCGTTAATTCAGAAACAGCACGATTTGCGTATGCATAACGACGTGCTTCTTCGACTGCATCTAATAATAAATCTTTCATTGGGTCTGCCATCATAACCATTTGGTCGCCTTGTTTACGACGTTCTTCCATTTGTTCGGCAATTGCGACCTGGGAAGATGTTAACCAATCAAGAATCATTGAAAAAGATGCTTCGTGGCCACGCCATGAATCAGGGATGTGCGCCCACGTTCCAACGTGAACATAATTGTTTATGTTTAATTCGCCTTTTTGTAAAAGGGAATAGGCCGCATATGCATTAGGATCATTCATCATTGATAAATAATAATCGCCCAATACCGCGGCATCATCAGCATTAAATGTTCCATTATTTATGCGCGAATAAAAATAATCATCAGCGCGCGCACGTTCAATCTTTGAAACAATAAAATTCACCAAACCAGACAACCCGGCGCGCCCAGTATTTGCCCAGTGCGGATCGGCATTTGCACCCTTGGCATCTGGAACCAATACTTTGCATATAGAATCAATATACAAATCGCGTTGTTCAGGGTTATACGGAACATGTTCTGGGGATAACGGATTCCAAGACGGATAATATATTCCGCGTGATGGATCATCTTGACCCGCCCAATTCATAATAAACACCGGACCAATCGTTGCGCGATATCCAGATGTGTCTTGTTTTAATTCTGGTTTTGGGTCATTAATAATCATTGAAACATTGTCGCAATCCAAAATAGTTGGCACAACAACACCTTGGGTTTTACCTGTTCCCGGAGGTGCCACGCATAATGTAGATAATGCTTCGTCCATCATAAGCGGGGTTTGTTTACCCTTGTATTTAAAATATCCAAGAACCATCATAAAGCCTTTGAAAAGACCTTCTTTGTTATTATGGTCTTGACCCATTTTTACAATGTCTTCGGCAGTTGCCTTGCGCGAAGATTTTTCATCGAACCTGTCTTTGCTGTGTGGGTTAAATTCAGATTTAAATGTAGAATCGGACAAGAAGTAATATCCCAAAATCGGTAATAATGGTGTAATTGACGCGATATCTGGGTGATTCAGTGTGCGAATTATCCAATAAGGGACTTCTGCAATTGCGGAAAGTCCAAACGTCATAAACAAATTTTTTATATAAATCAGTGTCCAATGTTCACTGGCAGGACCCCATCCGTATCGCCATATATGTTCAACCGCAAAAGACATACCAAACATCAATGCGCATATCAACCAAATACCAACATCCCAACGCAATTCCCAGAATTTGCGCGCCATTGGTGTTCGTTCGTGTTCCTTGTATGCGCTGGATTCAAAAATCTTTAATCCTTTGCCAGAACCGCTGGATGATAAAATGTTGAACTTTATTGCCATGATTGTTATTATATCATAAAAATAAACCTTTTTACATACCAAAGATTAAAAAAAATGCAAAATATACCAAGAATATACATAGATGAAGATTTAAACACTGATAAAACAATACCGGTTGACAAAGATATTGTTCATTATCTGCGTCGTGTAATGCGTCGAAATGATTGTCTGGTCTTTAATGATGGCACAGAATATACCGCCATGTTAAGCGATGATAATAAATGTATAATAGTCGGTGAAAAAACATCGCATATTGACCCGTCTAATAATTTAACACTTTGTTTTGCACCAATTAAAAAGATTGATGAATTGGTAAATATGGCAACACAAATGGGGGTTGGTGTTTTACAGCCTGTTATTACAAATCGCACAGTTGCAAATCATGTAAATTGGGCGCGTATTAAAAAGATTATGATAGAAGCCGCAGAACAATCAAACCGCAACAGTATTCCACGATTGATGGAACCAATAAAGTTTGACGATTTAGATTTGTCTGATTTGATTGTTGCAGATGAAAGATTTGCGCATGGCAAAGAAAACAAAAATAAAAATGTTTCGGGCGTTCGTTTGTTAATTGGTCCCGAAGGTGGTTTTTCAGAAAGCGAATTTGAAAAAATGGATGCTGCAAATGTTTCGGGTTTGTCTTTGGGGAAAACAATATTGCGTGCAGAAACTGCCGCCATTGTTGCGATATCAAAGGTATTGGATAAATGAGTGTAAGATTGGCTAAATTTATTGCTGATTGTGGTGTTGCGTCCCGTCGTGGTGCCGAAGATTTAATTGCAAAAGGCGCTGTTTCTGTAAACGGAAATGTTATAACAACACCAGTATTTTTTATTGAAGAAGCGGATAATGTTTTTGTTAATGGAAAGAAAATAAGTACAAATAATGATATAAAATTATACGCGTTTCATAAACCAATTAATACGATGACAACAACGCACGATCCAATGGGGCGAAAAACGATTTATGATGTGTTGGATAAAAAATATAAAAATTTAAAATATATCGGTCGTCTTGATTTTAAAACGACAGGATTATTGTTATTGACCAACAATGGTGATTTTGCACGCAAAATGACATTGCCCAGCAATCATATTGAACGCACGTATATCGCAAGTGTGGATAAATATACAAAATCAGGATTGGATAAGGCGCGCCATGGTGTGTGCGTGGACGGAATCAATTATCGCCCTATGAAAATAGAAGAAATAGATGAACATAATTTAAAGATTACTGTTATCGAAGGCAAAAAGAATGAAATCAGAATAGTTTTAAAATATATTGGTTCGCCTGTAAAGGCTTTGCATCGTATTTCGTATGGACCTATAAAATTAAAAAATTTAGGCGTCGGAAAAATTTTAGAAATTGACAAGAAAACGGTTGACCTGGTGTTGAAAAATTTCTAGAATCACAATAACAGGGAAGGGAGATTTTTATGAAAAAAATAAAAACCACAAAAAAAGTTAAATCAACAGTCGCAACAAAAAAGCCAGTTGCTGAAAATTATTCCAATGTTTGGTCTTGGTCAATATATGCATATTGGTTCATAATTTTGTTCTTTATTGCGTCAACTTTTTATATCTTGGGACGCAGTCATGAATTTATGCATCCACACACAAATGTAGTTGTTACCGAAGAAGTGCTGGTTCAGCCAGATGATTATGTTGATGATGCCAAAGAACAATTGGTTGCCGGCGATATGGAAGCTGCGATTGCAAGTTTAAATGCAGCGATTGATGCGAATGCATCGTCTAATACATATACTTTGCGTGGCGAAGCATATATGCAAACAGGCGATTATCAAAACGCATTGAATGATTTTGATTCTGCGTTAAAAATCGATGGTATGAATGCGGTTGCATTTTATGACAGGTCTTTGTTGAATACACGTCTTGAAAATTATGACGCGGCATTGGCAGATATTAATAATGCGTTGGCTGCACAATCTATGAAACCAAGTGATGTTTTGAATTTGCGTAATTTGTATGCAAAACGCGGTCAATTGAATTTGTGGTTAAAAAATTGGCAAGGCGCAATCGCTGATTATACAAATTCTTTGGCGCGTTCCGAAGGCAGCGTTTCTGCGAACGTATATGCAGAACGCGCAGAAGCATATACTGCACTTGGCGAATATGAAAATGCAATTAACGATTATACATCCGCTGTTCGTGTGATTTCTGAACAGATTCAGGCTGCGCCTGATCAAGAAACACGCGAAGCACAATCAAGCAACGCGATGTCGTATTTTGAAAAATCTGCGGCATTGAATTTGAATATTGGTAATACAGATGCTGCAAAAAGCGATTTGGAATCTGCGTTTGCTATTGCTGTCGCGTTGAATGATGAAGAAAGCATGACACGCATCCAAAATCTTTTAAATGGATTGAATTAATCGTTTGAATATAAAAAAGTCCGCCAATTTGGCGGATTTT